>NZ_JBJMQP010000153.1:0-68123 GCF_045802625.1 Hyalangium sp.
ATCAGCGTCGATGGTCACATCCTCAGGCGGGCCCCCAGCGATGAGCCTGATGAGCCCGGGGAGGAGATTCCCTCTCCATCGTCCCCGGATGCAGGCGAGAACGGCGACGGAGGATATCGCCGCCTATACGATCTCAGCGATTTCGATCGCATGGACACGCTGCCTGTGGACAATCCGCCCTTCTTCACGCGTCCAGAGTGGATGGCTGAGCATCACTGGCCCCTGTTACCCTACTCGCCTCCTGATGGAGGCACTCCGGATGGAGGTACTCCCGATGGAGGTCTTCACACGGATGGCGGCGCTCCAGCGCCTCCCTCCAGGTAACCGACTGACTTGCAGCTGAGAACCATCAGGGCGCCGCACAACAGCGCCAGGAGCTTCGTAGGCAGGGAGCGCATGGCTCGAAGCCTCCACAGAAGGGAGCCAGGGAGGCTGCGCTCGGGAGGATGACAGGCGGGCTCTTCCTCGTTCGCCCGGCGTGGGCCTCCTGCCTCCGGAACCTCGGCTGTCACCTCTGCGACATGGGCTCTCTCTCCTCCGAACCTCTTCGGAAAGAGAGCCCGAGTTGCAGTCCGCCTTCAGCACCACCGAGTCCTTCGCGCCCTCGCTCCTGCTCTCCTTCGCTCGCTCGAACGGGCTCATGGAACTCCATGACACCGGAATGCCCGGCTCGCTCTACCGGCGCGTGCTCGAGCGGCTCGTCCTCGCGGACACCGCGGCGCAGGCAGCTCGGCGGCGACTCCCCTCGCTCCCGGTGCACTTCCACCCCTGGTACCCGGTGCTCACCATCGGCATCGACAAGGTCCGCCTGTACCTGGAGGCCATCCAGAGCGCTGGGAGCCGGGACTCGGCGCACCTGCCGGAGCCTCGCTGGTTGATGCGCGTGGGGCTCTACCTCGAGTTCCTCACCTGCCTGGGCATCATCGAGGCCGTGCGCCCCGAGTACCCGGACCTGCTCTCCGCGGAGGAGCGCCACGCGGTGGAGACCACTCCCGCCCTGCTCGGCCTGCGCGAGCACCTGGACGTGAAGGCCTGGCGCAAGGTGTGGGCGCTGCGGCACATCGCCCGGCCATCGCTCTGGCTGCGCCGAGTCCCCGTCGGCCCGAGCAACCTGCTGCGCAAGCAACGGGCGACGCTGGCGTTCCTCGAGGTCCACCACGAGGATCTCAAGCGAGCCATCAGCCTCGCGGGCCCCGCTCGGGCGGGAGCGCCGGAGACATGGCGGCGGGTGTTCCTGGACGCCGAGCGCGCGGTGCTCCGCAATGTCGAGGAGGTGTTCCCGGAGCTGCAGGCGCTGCCCGCCTCCTGGAGGACCTTCGCGCTCTGTCACCAGCACGGAGACTTCCGAGCGCTGGGCTTCGGCCAGGTGCCGAGGCGGCTCAGCCGGCTGCTCGGGGACCGTGACGGAGTGCTCGCCTCCGCGTGCCGGCACTACCGGCGCTCGATGAACGAGGTGGCGCGCTGGGCGCGGGAGCATGGCTGGATGCACTACGCGGGCGAGGAGTGCATCCCCCACGAGGCCAGCCTCATCGAGAAGCTGCTGGCAGGCCAGGAGCTCAGCACCGCCTCCTGAGCGGAGCGGCTCCGGCGGGCCTCTCCCTGGCGCGAGGAGGGGCACAAGCAGTTATAATCTCCGCCGGCGGCCGGGCCTGATTCCATCATCCCCCTCACGGGCGAGGGCGTTCTTGAATCAGGGGTTTCGATGAGACACGGCTTCGTGACGCGCTCCCTCCTCTCCGTGCTCACCTGCGCGCTGTGCTCCTGCGCGACCACATGGGGCGCCTCGGACGACGCAGACGAGGGGGCATGGGACTCCTTCCTGGGCTCGGATCCGCCGGGCCTCGTGTGCGACAACACCCGGCTCGTGGGGGCCACCTCCTTCTCCGCGACCTGTCTGCCCGTGGAGGCAGCCCCCCGCCCCACCGCCTCAGGGCTCGAGCCGCTGCCTGAATCGCTGCGCGAGTGTGTGCTCACGGGCCTGCCGGTGGAGACAGGCCGAGCGGACCCCGCCGCATGCCAGCAGGGCGCGGCCCAGGTGCTCCAGGGGCGGTTGCGCCAGCTGGGTTGGCTGGAGGCCACGGTCTCTCCGCCGGCAGGTGCCGCCAACGTGTCCGAGGCCCAGCTCAGCGTCCAGCTCGGGAGCCGCTACCAGGTGGGCCCACTCCACGTCGAGCACAGCGGCGAGGGAGGAGTCATCGAGCCTCAGCGGATCCTCATGAAGGCCTACACCGCGGCGCCCGAGGGCTCCTGGTACACCTCGAGCGTCCTGGCGGACATGCACGCGCGTGTCTACCAGATGAAGAAGTTCAGAGCGGTCTGGGTCATTGGTGGCGAGCCCGATTTCGAGAACAAGGTGGTGCCCGTGACGATCGACGTCTGGGAGAAGCCCCACAAGCCGCACAAGCCCCAGCAGATCCGCCACGAGCAGGCGCGGGTGCCGGATCGCTACTGCCCCAGGCGCGGCGCCATCTGCCTCAACGGCAGGGACTGCACCTATGAAGTCCAACTGGGCTGTGCCGTCTGCTCCTGCCGCCCCCCGCGCTGGTGAACCTCCGAGGCTCCGCACATGAAACGCGCTCTGCTCCTCCTCCTCGTCAGCCTGTCCCTGGCGGCCTGCTCCACCGCGCCCAAGCCCTCCAACGCGTGGTGGAAGGGCCTCTCCGATACCGAGCCCAACCCCGAAGACGAGACCCTCTCCTGCCGCGGCGTCCGCTCGGGCGCGGAGCTGGATCGCCTCTCGAGCTGCTGGACCCCGGATGCGCCCATGCTCACCTCCACGGATGTGCGCGGACTCGAGGACATGTCTCCCATCCTGCGGGAGTGCCTGCTCGCGGGCCTCCCGGCGCGCTTGGCCGAGGGAGAGGACCGCCCGCGGTGCCAGCAAGGCCTCGCGGAGGTGATTGATCGCCGGCTCTATCAGCTGGGCTGGCTGAAGGCGCGGGTGACGCCAGCGGAGAGCACCGGCGGGGCCTCGTCGCGAACCCGGCTCGCCGTGCAGCTCGGGCAGCGCTACCGGATTGGGCAGCTCTTCGTCGCCACGGGCCCCAGCCAGCGCGTCGAGCCCAAGAAGATCATCAAGAAGGCCCAGAAGGCGATCCCCAAGCGGCGGTGGTGCACCCAGAGCGCCCTGGAGGAGATCCACACGCGCATCTACGACGGATCGACGTTCCAGCAGGTCCAGGTGGCCCTCGGAGAGCTCAACGACACCACGGCCCAGGCGTCGGTGATCATCACCATCCAGGAGTAGCGGGAGCCAGGCCTGGCTCCGCGAGCCGTGAACTCGCGGGGCGCCGGGGCTAGTCTGCCGCCCCTCATGGCCTTCCACTTCGACCGGAACTGCCGGCTGCTGGGTCCCTTCCTCGGCCATACCACCGACACCGAGACGCTCCTCTGGCTGCACATGGCCGACCTGAAGCCCGGGGAGCGCCGCACGCTCTACGTCACCGTGCACCCCGGCGACGCCAGCGCTCGCGCCGTGCACAAGCTTCCCCTGATCCTGTCCGAGGAGGACTGCGGCGTGGGCGTGATCACCCTCTCGGGGCTGGAGCCGGACACGCTCTATGTCTACCGCGTGTGGTGGGACGAGTCCTGTCTGGCGCCGTTGGATCTCCAGGGGCTGGAGCTGTCGGACACGTGCTTTCGCACGCTGCCTCGCGGCGGCTTCGAGCAGCAGCTCGATTTCCTGGTGATGAGCTGCCACAACCCAGAGACGGCGGTGCGCGATGGCCAGAACGGCTTCGCGGTCTGGGCCCAGCTTCCGGACATCATCGCGCACAACAAGAACGTCCGGTTCGCGCTGCTCATCGGGGATCAGATCTACGCGGACGACGTCGAGCGCAAGGCGCTCCGGGAGAAGGATCCGCGCAAGCGCCTGCAGCTGTACCTGGGCATCTATCGCAAGTACTGGAGCGACCCGCGCTACCGCCGGGTCCTCTGCCGGCTGCCCGCGTACTTGATGTGGGACGACCACGACGTCACCGACGGCTGGGGCTCGCGGGAGGACTCCTTCGAGGGAGCGCGCTCGGACGTGTTCAAGGGCTCGTGGCAGAGGATGTTCATGTCGGCGCGCACGGCGTTCCAGCAGATGCAGGCCTCGCGCAACCCGCCGCCGCTGTCTCCAGGCTTCCAGCAAGGCTTCGACACCTGCTTCCGGGTGGGGAGAGCCGGCTTCGTGATGGCGGACCTGCGCAGCCACCGCAACGTGCGCCAGGGGCGCATCTGGACGCCGGAGCAGCTCGCGGCGGTGGAGCGCTGGGTGGCCTCGGAGCGCGAGCACCTGGAGGTGCTCTTCTTCTGCAGCACGGTGGTGTTCTCGCACGGGCACCAGGGGCTGGAGGCGCTGATGCACAGCGGCTGGCCCTACGTGCTGCAGTTCTTCTCGTGGCTGGGCTCCCTCCGCCACGCGGGCCTGCGGAGCCTGGTGAGCAACTTCCACAAGAACATCGGGGACCTGAGGGACGACCTGAACGACAGCTGGGGCGCCGAGCCGAACCGGCGCGAGGCGGACCGGGTGCTGGACTTCCTGTTCGGGCTGCAGAACCCGCCGCCGGGCCAGCGGCCGCTGAGCGTGGTGGTGCTGGCCGGAGACATCCACACGCCCGGCTACTCCACGCTGTACTCGTCGGATCCGGCGCACGCGGCGCGGCCCTCGATTCCCCACGTGGTGGCGTCCCCCGTCTCGTTCCAGCCCTTCAGTTGGATGGCGGAGGCGGTGTACCGGCGGCTCACGCGGGTGGTGACGCTCGGAGAGCGAGGTGCCTACAGCGCCCAGGTCAGCCACCACTTCAGCCACCGCAACGTGGTGGTGGCCTCGCTGCGCCACGTGGCCACGGAGGAGTGGCACCTCAAGGTGAAGCTCTACCTGGAGGGCCACCCCGAGCCGCGCCTGCTGCTGTTCGATCTCAACCGCAGCTCGGGCCGCGAGGCCATCCCCTGGCCCCACGCCCGCGAGCCCACCCTCTTCGGCTGATCCCCGGGTCAGCAATCGCTCGATTGCCCGCTGGGCTCTCAAGACTGCATTCAATCGCCTCCATGGGCCGGATGAACCCTGGCGCCAGGCGGGGTTGCTCTCACGCGCCACCCGGCGCAAGACGCCACGGCTCGAGGCGCTGGAGGAACTTCATGAGGCGCATGTACCTGCTCCTGACGCTCGGGGCGCTGCTGGCCGCTGGCTGCGGTGGCTCCCCCGAAGACACGACCGAGGTGCTCCCCCCGGCTCCCGAGGCCCCCGTGCAATCCCCACCGGCGGAGACTCCGCGGACAGCCCCTCCAGTGGGCAGCGGCCCAGGGGCGGAGACTCCAGTGGGCAGCGGTCCAGGAGCCGAGACTCCGGGCTGGAAGTTGATCCGGCACGAGGACTTCGAGTCCCAGGCCCTGCCCTCGCCAGCCTGGGTGAAGGATCCGGTGCCGGATGATGGACCTTTCTCCGATCAAGGGAGCTTCTTCGCGCAACGCGGGGTGAAGGCGCCCGCGGCCTGGCGGATCTCCGCGCCCTTCGGGGAGCAGGGCTGGCTCACCTTCGAATCCTATACGCGCAACAGGGACACCCCCTTCTCCCGCCTGGCCTCGGTGGTGCCTGATCCGGCCAACCCCAACAACCATGTGCTGCGCCTGGCCTCGCCCGCTCACACGGACGCCACCATCGTGCGCCCGAGCGAGTCACTGTCGGCCCGTTACCGCGTCTCCCTGCGCGTGGGGTTCGCCGACTTTGGCGATGGCCGGCCGGGGCTCAACGGCTATGACAGCGGCAACGAGACGGCAGAGCCCTGGTCCACCGCCAAGTCCACCTCGCAGAATGGCTTTTACTGGCTGACCATCATGGACGCGCAGCCCCGCCCGCACAACAACACTTGGATCCACCACCGCCGCAAGGTGGTGATCGACTCAGACAACAACTCGCCGCCGTGGATGGAGACCTTCGACGGCTCGCGCTTCCAGCTCAATGGCGAGCACCCAGTCATGATGTTCGCCCTGGACGGGCGGGCGCAAGACACCGAGCTGTACGGGCCGCCCTTCCTGGCCTGGTCAGCCGATGCGTGGCAGCCCTCGGAGAAGATCCGCGCTGTGGACTCGTACCTGCCCGGCGAGTGGTACGACGTCTCCATCGAGCGGAACCCCGGGAGCTACACGCTGCAGGTGTCCGGGCGTTTCCGCTACGGGGGACAGAAGACGTACCGGGCCACCATCGACGCGGCGGCAAGCTGTGTCTGGCACTTCAAGGCCACCCCCGAGGAGCAGGCTCCGGGGTGCGGCTGGCCGGAGGGCGAGTGGTGGCCCGAGTACTTCATGTTCGGCGACCCGCACGTGAACTACTACGAGGGCCAGGTGCTGTATGACGACCTGCGGCTCGAGGTGTGGCGCTGAGTGAGGCGTGGAGTGCCGGGAGGACTTGCACCGGCAGGACTGCGCCCCCATGTGTTCTCCCAAGTGACACTCGCGTGCTGCCAAGGGGTTGACGGCCTCGCGGGGGTGTTGCCCGGAGAGCTTGCTGCCTGTCGAGCGCCCCATGCAGGTGTGGCCCCTGCTGTCCACGTTCCCGGCCAGTAGCAGCACGCACCCGGACAATGGAGACAGCATATGAAGATCTCGAATCAGAAATTCCTGGTGGCAGGCCTGCTCGCGGGCGCGCTCACGTTCGTGGGCTGCAAGTCCGACAAGTCTGCCGAGCGCCCTCCTGACACCACCCAGACAACGCCGCCTGCGGGCACGGGCACGGACACTACAGGCACGGGGACAGGCACCTCCACGGGAACTCAGACGAACCCAGGTACCGGTGGCTCCGGTAACTCCGACGGCCAGATCAGCACGACCAAGCAGTCGGATGACAACCTCCGCATGCCGGAGGACGATCCCCTCCGTCTGAAGAATGGGGACAAGAGCATCCGGGACGCCGAGTCCGAGCAGGGCGTCCACGAGAACACCCCTGCCACTCCCAAGCTCGAACCCAACAGCGGCACCGGCGGCTCGGGCCTCAACAATGATGCCACCGACGACAACCTGAACGACGGCGGCAACGTGGATGACAGCCTCCGCATCCCGGACTCTCCGGCGGATCGGTCCACGCCGGACGGCGTGACGAACAACAACGCCCCGGTTCCTGACGACGCGACGGCTCACTGACCCGAGCCTCTCGGCAGAGCTGGACTGACACGGCGCCCGCGCACTCGCGCGGGCGTTGTGCTTTCAACCAGGGGAAAGGGCTCAGGGCGCGGTGTACCCGCTGATGGACAAGCTCCGAGTGGCGAGGAAGCAGGTAGCGGTGGCGATCATCCGGCAGGCCCAGAAGGAGGGCGTGGCCACGGAGAAGCTGCCGGGAGACATGGGGGCGCACCTCGAGGCGCGCATGTGGCGCCCCGAGTTCCTCCCGCTGCGCAAGGCTCGTGGCGGCTGAGCCTTATTGAGCCTCAAGGCAGGTTGGCCAGGTCATCGCTGAAGAAGACGTCCAGCAACGTGGGAGGAGGATCCGAGCTGAGCCAGTTGAGCTGCCCGATACGAAGCCCCGTCACGGGCAGCTGAGCCAACCGCAGCGGAAACGGGCGGCATCTCAGGATCCGCTCCACGAGCCCTGCCAGCGCGTCAGCGTCCGGCTTGATGTCGCTGGGAGGCTCGAAGGTCAGTTGAGGGCGGGTAGCGCGGCGGAGGCGAAAGGCACCAGGGTCCGTCGGCTTGCTCGCGCTTTCAGAGCCACATTGGGGATGCCAGCGTTGGGTTGTGACGTAGACAACGTAGAGCGGAGCCAGGACGCTGACGGCGGCGGCCACTCGGGTGACGAGCTGATCGCCATCGGGCTGAGGGGCCACTTGATAGATCTGGCAGCGGAGACAAGCCGACACGAAAGGCTGGGTCCCACCGCCGATGGAATGTTCTGGGAAGGTGACTCGAAGCTGCTCCATGAACATGCTCCACTCCTCCCAGTGAAGCGCTCGGTCCCAAGCCGCCATGAACCGTTGGTGTTCGGGGGTCCGCTGATGGGCAGGAGTGGACTGGCTGGGGTCGTCTTCCTCTGGGGGAAAGCCCCGTGGATAGAACTGATGAGCCAGGCGAACCAGCTCCTCGTACGTCAGCTCATTCATCGGGCGATACGAACGTCGACGGCATTGCGCTCATGGACACAGCCTGACAGCACTGCGCTGCTCCAGAGCGCGACCGCGAGCCCCAACAGGCATGTCCTTTGCGAACGGCTCAAGACCACCATCTCGGCCCCTTCGATGCGCTCGGAGCCAGGACGATAGCAGTGATTCCGCTGATGCCTCTGCACCTTCAGACTGAGCCCGGCACCATGTGAGTCCAGGCCCATGGACCCAGACTTCAGCTCACGCCGACTCCCGGGTACGGAATGGATGAGGGCTGCGGCTCGATGACGCGCGGATCCTCGCCGCGGCCCGGCGTCTTCCCTGGACCCTCGGAGGGCCGCAGTGGCGGCGTACTGGGAGCGCGCTCCTCGTCCTCGGTCCGGGCCGTGCGGCCAGGGGCCGGCGTCTCCGGATTGGGAATGTGCAGGACGTCCTTCTTGCTCATGGCATCCCTCCAAGTGCTCGTCTCAGCCTCAAAGATGGTGAGCCCTCGGCTGGCCGGGCACCCTCGCCTGGAACGGGCCTCGCACCTCGCACGCAGAGAGACCAGCCGGGCGCTGGGCACCTGGCGCTCCATGGATCGCGCCGTCGCTGCCTGAAGACGCACCGCGCGCCAGCCCCGAGAGGAACTGGCGCGCGGGAGAAACGAGGTGCCTCTAGTACTTCTTGGCGCTGCCCGGATTCATCGTGTTCTTGTCGCCGGGGCTCTGGCTGCCCTTGTTCATGTCACCCGTGCCGCCGGTGCCCATGTCGTGGCCCTTCTCGTGCCCCATGTCCTTGTTCATGTCACCCGAGCCGCCCACACCCGTGGCCGCTCCCGGGCCGACGCGGCCGAGCAGCGTGTAGGCCTGCTGCCGGTGCTGGGAGACGGACTGGGAGACCTGCTGGAGCAGCGGGCTCAGCGCGTTGTCGGTGATGTTCTGCTGGGCCGCCATCAGCTTGCCGAGCGCGGCGTCATGCCCGCCCACCATCGCCGCCAGGAAACACGAGTCGAACGGCGCGCCCTTGAGCACCTGGAGCTTCTCCGCCTCCGCCTTCTCGGCGGTCATGGCCCTGCGCTCGACATCATCCATCGGCTTGGGCTCGGCCAGCTTGAGGCCCTTCTTCTGCGCGTAGGCCATGATCTGCTGGTCCGCCGAGGTGTGGTCCTTCACCAGCATGTCTCCGTAGGACTTCACGTCCTGGTTGTCGGAGTTCTTCTGCGCCAGCTTGCCGGCCTGGATCTCGTGCTCGTTGATGTGGTGCAACCGCTCGAGGAAGGCCTTCTCGTCGGCGGGCACCTTGAAGCCCATGTGCTCGACCATGCCGCCCTTGGCCATGCTCTTGCCGGCCTGGGCGCTGGTGTCAGTGCGCTGGGCGCTCCCCTGCTGGCTCTGAGCCAACGCGGTCCCTCCCAGCACCAGCGAACCTGCGAGGAGAAGTCCCTGAATCGTGCGCTTCATGTGCTGCTCTCCCTTCGTCAAGTGACCGCTATCGGTGAGTCCCCCATGGGCTCCCTTTGTTCGCGGTCGATGAAAACGGGGCGCACCTTGGCGGGCCGGAGAAACAAGATCACCCGGCCCGGAGGCTCGACGTGCACCCCTGCACATTCGCGCCCGGGATGTTTCCTGCACCGGACGGTGCGTGTGTCCGGCAGCAGAGCAAGGCCCTGGTAAGGCGGGCCTGCGTCCTAGCGGCGGCCCTCTCGGAGCACGTCGATGCGCGTCGCGTAGGTGTCTCCGGAGATGAGATTGAACGAGGCGCGGACCTCGCTCCCCTCGCGGATGTCCGCCACCGGAATGCGGCGATCCCCGCTCTGGGCATGCGTGCTCCGGGTCACGCGCAGGACGTAGGGCTCACCCGTCTCGTAATCGATGACCTCGATGGAGCCCTTGGAGACGTTGCGCACGCGGCCTTCGAAGACGGCGCTCGCCACCGGCTGGGGCGCCGAGGCCGCTGCGTTACCCGAGCCGCCCGTACCCGTGCCTTGCTGGGCGTGGTGGCCACGGCGCGACTTGGAGTGGCCGAGCTCCGCGCGGAGCCGATCCACCTCGGCCCTCAGCCTGGCAAGCTCCACCTGCTCATTCGCCGATACAGAGCCCGCCGTCGTCCCCGGCGTGGTGTTCGCCGTGCCCGGCGTGCTGTTGCCACCGGCGGTGCCAGCGCTCTGATTGCCCTGCTGATGGGTCGCGGCGCCCGTTCCCGCTCCAGCCGCGCCACCGGTGCCATTGATGGCAGGGCCTGCACCGTTCACGTTACCGGGACCGCTCGCGCCAACCGTGCCGTTGCTCCCGGTCCCCGTGCCTCCACCGCCCGTGGCACCGCCGGCTCCGCCAGCGCCGCTGCCCTGATCACTCGGGCCATAGAGCGTCTGTGACGGGCCGACCGCGCTCCCCACGGAGCCCTGGCCCGCGCCCCCCGCCCCTCCCGCTCCTTGTCCCAAGCCGCCGGCCTGCGCGCCACCTCCCAGCGTGCCTTGGGACTGGCCCTGCACCGAGAACGAGCCTGTCGTCGGCGGGCCCCCTTGAACTCCTCCACCGCTCGGCCCCGAACCTTGCGTGTTGGCCGGCATCCCCGTGCCACCCTGCGCGGTACCCGCTCCACCCGCGCCACCCTGCGCGGTACCCGCTCCACCCTGCGCGGTACCCACGCCACCCTGCGCGGTACCCGCGCCACCCTGCGCGGTACCCACTCCACCCTGCGCGGTACCCGCTCCACCCGCTCCCCCCGCGCCGCCCTGCGCGGCACCTGCTCCCCCCGCGCCAGCTGCTCCCCCCGCGCCGGCCGCCGAGGCTCCACCAGCGCCAGCGCCACCTCCGGCGCCCGCTCCGCCGCCCGCCTGGGCTTGGCTCCTCAGAGGCAGGGTGAACGTGGCCGCAAGGGCGGCTGCCAGGATGACCTTTCGCATGGGCTCGGCTCCTCATTCTCTCGGCTGCGCAGAGAAGTTGGGCCGCGACCAACGCCAGACCAAGGGGGGAGGAGGCTCGCGCCACTCAGCCGCCCGCAGGCGAGAGCGCCCTGCAAGCAGGGAGGCACGCGTTCAATGCCCATCAGAGCCTGCCGCCCCCACGGGCCAAGCGTTCTCCAGTGACTGAACACACCTTGTACGAGACGAGGTGGACACACAGATTGGCGCCCACACCCAACAGGCGTGTCATTTCAGTGGGATGGACGGGCGATGGAAATGGAAGTGTGGCCGGGGAAGCCATATCCCCGTGGGGCGACGTACGACGGCACGGGGGTCAATTTCGCGGTCTATTCACAGGTGGCGACGCGGGTGGAGGTCTGCATCTTCGATCCCAACCACCCCGCCCAGGAGCTCGCCCGCTTTGATCTGCCCGAGGTGACCGAGTTCGTCTGGCACGGCTACGTGCCGGGCATGGAGCCGGGGACCCTCTACGGCCTGCGCGTCCACGGCCCGTATGATCCGCTGCAGGGCCACCGCTGCAACCCGCACAAGCTGCTGGTGGACCCCTACGCCAAGGCGCTCTTCGGCGAGGTGGACTGGAAGCAGCCCGTCTTCGGCTACACGCTGGGCCACAAGGATCAGGATCTCGCGCGGGACGAGCAGGACAGCGCCGCGGGCGTCCCCAAGGGCGTGGTGGTGAGCGACTTCTTCGACTGGGGCAATGACCGGCGCCCGGATGTGCCCTGGCGCGAGACCGTCATCTACGAGGCCCACGTGCGCGGCCTCACCATGCGCCACCCCGCCGTGCCCGAGCACCAGCGCGGCACCTACGCGGGCCTGGCCCACCCGGCCGTCATCGAGCACCTGCTCAAGCTGGGCGTCACCGCGGTGGAGCTGCTCCCGGTGCACGAGTCCGCGGACGACTCGTTCCTCAACGACAAGGGCCTGAGCAACTACTGGGGCTACAGCACGCTCAACTTCTTCAGCCCCGAGCAGCGCTACGCCAGCCGCCGCACGCCGGGCTCGCAGGTGGCCGAGTTCAAGTCCATGGTGAAGGCCCTGCACGCGGCCGGCATCGAGGTGCTCCTCGACGTCGTCTACAACCACACCTGCGAGGGCAACCACCTGGGGCCCACGCTCTCGTTCAAGGGCATCGACAACACGTCCTACTACTGGCTCATGCCGGAGCCGCGCTACTGCCTGGACTTCACCGGGTGCGGCAACAGCCTGAACGCCTCGCTGCCCCAGGCCGCGCGGCTCATCGCCGACTCGCTGCGCTACTGGGTCACCGAGCTGCACGTGGACGGGTTCCGCTTTGACCTCGCCACCACGCTGGGCCGGCTCGGCGGCGGCGAGTTCAACCCGAACGCCCCCCTCTTCCAGATCATCAACCAGGATCCGGTGCTCGGGAAGGTGAAGCTCATCGCCGAGCCGTGGGACGTGGGGCTGGGCGGCTACCAGGTGGGGCGCTTCCCGGCGCCGTGGCGCGAGTGGAACGGCAAGTACCGCGACGCCCTGCGCCGCTACTGGAAGGGAGACGAGAACCTCGCGGGCGAGGTGGGCCATCGGCTCGCGGGCTCCTCGGACATGTTCCAGTCCGCGCGGCGCCGGCCCCAGGCCAGCATCAACTTCGTCACCGCCCATGACGGCTTCACGCTCCATGATCTCGTCACCTACAGCCACAAGCACAACGAGGCCAACGGCGAGCACAACCGCGACGGCGCGGATGACAACCAGGCGTGGAACTGCGGCGTGGAGGGCGAGACGGACGACGCGAACGTCATCGCCCTGCGCGAGCGGCAGAAGCGCAACCTGCTGGCCTCGCTCTTCCTCTCGCAGGGCGTGCCCATGCTGGTGGCCGGCGACGAGATGGGGCGCACCCAGGGCGGCAACAACAACGCCTACTGCCAGGACAATGAGCTGTCCTGGGTGGACTGGAACCTGGACGCCCGCCGCAAGGCGCTGCTGGAGTTCACCTCCCGGCTCATCCAGTTCCGCCACCGCCAGCCCGTGCTGCAGCGCCGCCGCTTCTTCCAGGGCGAGCACATCTGGGACTCGCACTTCAAGGACCTGGCGTGGTTCCGGCCGGACGGCACGGAGATGAGCGAGCAGGACTGGCAGAAGCCCTTCGTGCGCTCGCTGGCGTTCCTGCTGGGAGGCGATGCCATCCCCACCCCGGACGAGCGCGGCCGGCGCGTCATCGGCGACGGGCTGCTGGTGCTGCTCAACGCCCACCACGAGCCGGTGCGCTTCACCCTGCCCCAAGCCGAGCACGGGCACCCCTGGGTGCTCGAGTTCTACACGGCGGAGGACTCGCGCGGGCCGGAGCCGGTGTCCGCGAGCGCCTTCGAGCTCACTGGCCGCTCGCTGGCGGTGTTCCGCGCCGCCTTGAGCGACTCCCAGCCCTGAGCCCCGCAAAGACCACGGGCCGGCTCCCAGGGGGTAAGAGCCGGCCCGCTGACTTCAGGACACAACCAGGGTGGGGGCCCTGCCTGAAGCTAAATCACGCTGACCGTGGACCACTCCCCGATGCAGCGAGACAAGAACTGTTCTAGCAATCATGAATAATCCTGTAAAGCACGATTTTAAGAAGATGCGAATTATCCATGTTGGACGAGAACTTAGCCCCTCTCCTACCTGAAGCGCTCAGGGGGCGAAGAAGTCCACCTCGCCGCTCTCCAGGCTGTACTCCGCGCCGATGACGCGCATCCCATCCTCGAGCACCATCCGCTCGAGGATCCGCGAGCCGTACTTGAGCTGGTTCACCGAGGCGCGGACGTTGGCGCGCGTGGCCTCGCGCACCAGGCGCTGGTGATCCTTGGCCAGCTCGGTGTGCATCAGGCTCTCGATGGAGGGGCGCACCCGGTCCACGATGGAGCGCAGGTTGGGCGAGCGCTGGGTGTTGGGGTTCTCGATGACCTCGAGCGTCGCGTCGATGGCGCCACAGAAGGTGTGGCCCATCACCACCACCAGGCGGGTGCCGAAGGCCTCGGCGGCGAACTCGACGCTGCCAATCTGCGAGGGCGCGACGATGTTGCCGGCGACGCGGATGACGAACAGATCCCCGAGCCCCTGATCAAAGACGATCTCCGCGGGCACTCGCGAGTCCGAGCATCCAAGGACGATGGCGAAGGGCTTCTGGCCCTTCACCAGCTCGCCCCGGCGGATCTGGCTGAGCATCGCCTCCGCGCTGCGGAGGTGATTGACGAACCTGCGGTTTCCTTCCTTCAACAGATCCAAGGCTTCCTGCGCGGTCTTCATGCCGCCCCTCTACCTCATGGGCAGGTGCTCAGCGAGGAGATCCACGCATCCACCACGCTGGCGCCCGCCGAGTCCTCGGCGCGAGTGCCCAGCGGGGGCATCCGGGAGGCGCCCAGCGAGTGCATGCGTACGGAGAGGAGGGAGCGCGCGGGCTCTCCCGGGGCCAGCAGCCGGGCATTGGCGATGCCCAGGTCTCCCTCCTGAGGGGCCGCGTTGCAGACGCCCACCTGGGCCAGCGGCGTGGAGAAGCGGAAGTCCGCCGGCCCCTGGCCCGTGCTGTTGGGGCGGTGACAGAACGAGCAGTTCGCGTGCAAGTAGGCGCGCGCTCGCGGCTCGAGGGAGTCGCTCCCGGTAGGCGCCGGGTAGCGCGCCTGGGCCTCCACGGTGCTGGACAGGGGCGTCTCGAACAGGCCGATGTGATCGAACGTGGCGAGCTGGTTGGAGATGCGCTGGGTGGACTCGTACGTCAGGTCGCGGTTGAGCTGTGCTGTCTCCAGGCCCAGCGAGAAGCCCGCGGCGCTGGTGTGGCACCGCACGCACTCGGCGCGGCTGGGGTAGTACCAGGGCTGGTCACCCACCTGCCGGGACTTGTTGGCGGGCAGCAGCGTGGCATCCGTCTGGGCATCGTCCCACTCGTAGCTGTAGCCGCCCCAGCTCCCGTCGGGGTGGCGCATGAGGAGCCGCGTCTCCACGCGGCGCTCCCCAAGGGAGAAGGTCTTCATCAGCACGGTGCCGATGGGCAGCTCCCAGTGCCCGTCGTCGCCCACGTGGATCTGCTTGCCGTCCGGCAGCGCCAGGTAGCGCTCCTTGGCCGCGCCATCGGACCAGAGCGGGCTGTTCACGTCATAGGGGATGAGGCCCGGCGCGGGCTTCGTCGGATCCGCGGGGTCCACGCAGCCAGTCTCGGAGAGCTTCTGTGGGAAGGTGGAGGGCTGCTGCGCGCCGGTGGGCACCAGCTTGTAGAGATGGCTCTGGAAGTCGACCACCAGCACCTCGCCATCGACCAGCTCGCCAAACGAGGAGATGTTGAACGTCGTGCTCGCGAGGAGCAGGGGCTTGGCGGCACCGGTGGTGGGATCATTCGTGACGGCCCAGATGCGGCCAGAGCCATAGTCCGCGTAGATGAAGTGCCCCACGAGCGAGGGGATGGCCTTGCCCCGGTACACGTAGCCGCCGGTGATGGCGATGCCTTCCGAGTGCGTGTACTGGACGACGGGGTTGATCAACCCGGCGCCGCTACAGGGGATCGGGTTGTAGCACTGGTCCCCCTCCTTGATGCGCCAGCCGTAGTTGCCGCCGAGGACGATGCGATCCACCTCCTCGATGACGCCCTGCCCCACGTCGCCGGCCCAGAGCTCGCCGGTGGCTCGATCGAAGCTCCAGCGCCACGGGTTGCGCAGCCCCCAGGCGTAGATCTCCGGCCGGCCGCCGCCATTGCGGAAGGGGTTGGTGGAGGGGATGGCGTAGGGCTTGCCGCCGTTCACGTCGAGGCGCAGGAACTTGCCGAACAGGCTGTTGAGATCCTGCGCATGGTTCTGCGGATCGCCCCCGGAGCCACCATCTCCCAGCCCGATATAGAGGTAGCCATCCGGCCCGAAGGCGATGTTGCCGCCGTTGTGGTTCGGGTAGGGCTGATCAAGGGTGAAGAGGATCTCCTCGGAGGCGGGATCCAGCGTGGCGCCGTTGTCGCTGCTCTTGAAGCGGGAGATGACCGAGCGCAGGTTGGTGGAGCCGCCATAGCCCGTGTACGAGAGGAACACCTCGTGGTTGGTGGCGAACTGGGGGTGGAACGCCATGCCCAAGAGCCCCGCCTCGGTGCCCGCGCCCGAGTTCACCCGCGAGGTGATGTCGATGAACGTCGAGGCCGAGGCCGCCGCTTCGTCATTGGGGAAGACCTGGACACTGCCGCCGCGCTGCACGACGAAGACGCGCGAGGCATCCGCCGGCGCCTGCAGCACGAGGAGCGGCTGGAGGAAGCCCAGCTTGGGGAAGACTCTCTGCGTGGTGACACCCGTGCTCTCCACGGGCCGCTCGCGCGCCAGGCACGTGGCGTTCAGGGGGCGCTCGTCCAGCCCGAAGGGAGCGGGAGCAGGGCCGGGAGGATCCACGGGCGGCTTCGGCGAGTCGCTGGAGCAGCCCGTGAGCGAGAGGACCGCGAGCGCGGCGAGCACCCGCGCGGCGAAGAGGGGGCGTCGAGTCATGTTGCCTCCGAGATCAGGGCTTGGGGGAGCCCCTGGCTCACTCCGAATGAAGCGTGGGATCAGGCCGGAAACGGGCCTCGCTGTCACTGCGTGCTCGCGATAGCCTGGGGCCCTTCTTTCCCGAGCTGTCGACCGGCCCACCGGAGCCGGCCCAGGAGTCTGCCCGAATGTCGTCCCCGAACCACTACAAGCCCAACCTCCGAGACATCTCCTTCAACCTCTTTGAGTTCCTCGACATCGGAAAGACTTCGCTGGGCAAGGGCCCCTTCGGTGACATGGATGAGACGGCGGCCCGGCAGACGCTGGAGACGCTCGAGCAGGTGCTCCTCAAGGAGGTGGCCCCCAGCTTCGCCGAGTCCGACCACCACCCGCCCGTGTGGGAGAACGGGAAGGTGACGCTGCCGCCGCTGCTCAAGCGTGCCATCGCCACGTACTACGACTCGGGGATGCCCGAGCTGGAGCTGCCCACGCACATGGGAGGCCTGGGCGCGCCGCCCTCGCTGTGCTGGGGCGCCTTCGAGCTGCTGGTGGGCGCCAGCGCTCCGGTGGCCTTCTACACGCTGGGCACGCTCGTCTCGCGCGTGATTGACCGGCTGGGCACCGAGGCCCAGAAGCGCCGCTTCCTGCCGTACATCAACGAGAAGCGGTGGATTGGCGCCATGGTGCTCACCGAGCCGGACGCCGGCAGCGACGTGGGCGCCGCGCGCACCAAGGCCCGCCACGTGGGCAACGGCCTCTGGGAGCTCGAGGGCGTCAAGCGCTTCATCACCAACGCGGAGCATGACGCCTCGGAGAACATCATCCACATGGTGCTGGCGCGGCCCGAGGGCGCGGGGCCGGGCACCAAGGGCCTGTCCCTGTTCATCGTCCCCAAGCTCTGGGTGGAGGAGGGCGGCAAGCTGGGCGAGCACAACAACGTGGTGTGCACCAAGCTCGAGAAGAAGATGGGCATCAAGGGCTCCGTCACCTGCGAGCTGACGTTCGGGGACGGCAAGCCCACCCGCGGCCTGCTGCTGGGCGAGGTGCACGAGGGCATGCGGCAGATGTTCCACATCATCGAGCAGGCGCGCATGGCGGTGGGCATGAAGTCCATGGCCACGCTGTCCACCGCGTACCTGAACGCGCTGGACTTCGCCAAGGAGCGCAAGCAAGGCGCGGATCTGCTGGCCGGGCGCGACAAGGCGGCTCCCCGGGTCAACATCATCCGCCACCCGGACGTGCGCCGGATGCTGATGATGCAGAAGGCCCACGCCGAGGGCATGCGCGCCCTGTGCCTGTTCACCGCCTCCATCCAGGATCAGGTGGAGATCAAGGGCGGCCACCGGGCGCTGGACGCCGCGGAGCTGGACGCGCTCAACGACTTGCTGCTGCCGCTGGTGAAGGGCTACTGCTCGGAGAAGGCGTACGAGCTGCTGGCCCTGTCGCTGCAGTGCTTCGGAGGCTCGGGCTACCTGGCGGACTACCCCATCGAGCAGTACATCCGGGACCAGAAGATCGACACGCTCTACGAGGGCACCACGCACATCCAGGCGTTGGATTTGATTCTTCGCAAGATGGCGCGTGACGGCGGGGCCACGATCCAGGGGCTGCTGAGCCAGGTGCGGCAGACGGCCGAGTCGGAGCTGGGCGGCAAGGAGCTGGAGGCCGAGCGCGCCGCGCTGGGCAAGGCGCTGACGGACTTGGAGACGATGCTCGGGGCGCTGATGGGCAAGCTGGGCGAGTCGCTCTACCACGTGGGCATGCAGGGCAACCGGGTGCTGATGTCCGTGGCGGAGGTCATCATCGGCTGGCTGCTGGTGCGGCACGCGGCGGTGGCGCTGGAGCGCACCAAGGCCAACCCCGGCGACAAGGCCTTCTACGCGGGCAAGCTGGCCTCGGCGCGCTGGTACTGCCGCGAGGTGCTGCCTCAGCTCTCCCACGCCGCGCGCATGGTGGAGCAGAGCGCCCTGGACTTGATGGAGGTCCCCGAAGAGGCCTTCTGAGGGCGCTCGGTGGGCAGGCGAACAGTCGGCGTTGACTTGCCTGCTCGTACGACGGTAGAGCCTCCTGTCTTCGCAACGTGAAACTGGGAGGTTTGATGTCGCGGACAGCTCCGAAGGAGTACGAAGTGCTGCAGGGTCCCGAGCCGCACCCGGCTCGGACCGGAGCCATCCTCCGAGCCCACCCCGAGGTGCGCAAGCTGTTCGGCCGCACCCCGGCGACCGCCTTGTTCGTCCCGCTGATCCTCGTGCTGCAGTTCGGGATGGCGTACGCGGTGCGCCACCAGCCCTGGTGGGTGGTCGTCCTGGCGGCCTACACGCTGGGCGCGGTGGTGAACAACACCTGCTACGTCATCATCCACGAGGCCACGCACAGCCTCATCTTCAAGGGGCGTACGGCCAACCTGCTGGCCGCCATCGGCGCGGACCTGGTGCACGTCATTCCGTCGGCGGTGACGTTCACGCGCTTCCACCTGGTGCACCACCGGCACCAGGGCGAGTTTGATCTCGACGCGGATCTGCCCTCGCACGCCGAGGCGAAGCTGGTGGGCAACAGCACGGTGATGAAGGCGCTCTGGATTACCTTCTTCCCGCTGATGCAGGCGCTGCGGATGCCGCGCTTCTCGAAGCTGATCAGCTTCTGGGAGCCGTGGACGGTGGTGAACGCGCTGGCGGTGTTCGCGGTGGACGCCTCCGTCCTCTACTTCATGGGGCCGTGGGCGTTCGCCTACGTGGTGCTGAGCATCTTCTTCTCGATTGGCCTGCACCCGCTGGGCGGCCGGCTCATCCAGGAGCACTTCGTGGTGTCCCACCCGCAGGAGACCTACTCCTACTACGGGCCGTGGAACCTCTCCGCGCTGAACGTGGGCTACCACAACGAGCACCACGACTTCTCCGCGGTGCCCTGGAACAGGCTGCCGCAGGTGAAGGCGCTGGCGCCCGAGTTCTATGACTCGCTGGTGTGGCACCGCTCGTGGACGGGGCTGCTGGTGAAGTTCATCTTCGATCCGTCGCTGAGCCTCTACAGCCGCATCACCCGTCCGGGCCCGAAGAAGCGCCAGGTGCTCACTGGCGGCGTGGGCCGCGTGCCGGACTCGGTGGAGTCGCTGCAGAAGCCGCCGTCCGCCGTCGACTCGGCGGCCTGAGCGCCCTGAAGAGTCCCGGCGGAAGCGCTCCCGCCGGGCTCAGGGCTCGACCACCGCCAGCGTGAAGAAGAAGGTGCTCCCGACACCCTCCCGGGTCTCCACCCAGAGGGTGCCGCCGTGGGCCTCCACGATGCTCTTGGCGATGCTCAGCCCCAACCCCGTGCCTCGCTCCAGCATGCCCGTCGCCCTCCAGAAGCGCTCGAACAGGTGCGGCACGTCCTGCGCCGAGATGCCCGGCCCCGTGTCCTTCACCGAGATCCGCATCATCCCGTCCACCTTCCGGGCGCGCAGGGTGATGGTGCCCCCCTTGGGCGTGTACTTGATGGCATTGCCCACCAGGTTGGCCAGCACCTGGAGGATGCGCTCCCGGTCGGCCCTCACGCGCTGCAGCCCCGGGGCCACCTTCACCACCAGCTCCTGAAACTTGTTCAGCGCCAGCGGCCGGAGCACCTCGGTCGCCTGCTGGAAGAGCGCCTCCACCTCCAGCGGCTGGGGCGCCAGGGGCACGGGCACCCCCTGCACTCGCGCCCGGTCCAAGATTCCTCCGATCAGATCCCTCATCTGATCCACCGCGCTGAGGACGAGCTCCAGGTGACGCCGGCTGAGTTGGCGGCGATCCTCCTCGGGCGAGGGCGCGGACTTGAGCAGCATCTCCGCGTTCATCCTCACCACCAGCAGCGGCGTCTTGAGATCATGCGAGACGACCGCCAGCAGCTCCTCGCGCCAGCGCACCGCCTCCTGCGTCTGCTGGTGGAGCAGCGCGGTGTCCACCGCCGCGGCGATGCGCTGGGCCAGCGCCTCGAAGAGCGCCTCGTCCGCGGGGCCATAGCGCCTGGACCGGGCGGAGATGAGGCTCATCACCCCCAGCGTGCGGCCGCGCATGCGCAGGGGCAGGCGCAGGTTGGAGGGGAACCCGGCCCACTCGCCCCGCTCCACCGGCGCCTGCGCCTCCTGCAGGCTCTCGGGGCTGGCCGGGAAGGCGATCCACGGATGCGAGGCGAGCGCCTGGGCCAGGAAGGACTCACGCCCGGGTGGGCTGCCCGGAGGCTCGGAGGCCACCATGGCCATGCGCTCGCCGCCCGGGGCCATGAGGAACAGATCAATGGCGCAGCAGTCCGCCCACGCGGGCACCAGCAAGCGCGCGATGCCCGGCAGTGAGGCGCGGTAATCCAATGAGCCCACCAGCAGCGAGCTCGCCCCGGCCAGGAAGGTCTGGCGCCGGTGGGCATCCTCCACCTCCTGGCGCGCCTTGCGCTCGCGCTCCAGCAGCTCGCGCTGGACCCGCTCGAGCGCCTCGGCCCGCTCGCGCAGGCGCACCTCGCGGCGCAGCGCGTAGTGCCGATCCAGGGCCGCCGCGAGCTGGTTCGCCATCGCATCGAAGAAGGCCAGCGCGCCTTCGTTCAAGGCCCTCACCGCCTCGACGTGGAGCGCGCCAAAGACGCGCCCCAGGGACACCATCGGAAGGGTGATGAAGGCCGGCTCTCCGTGCATGGGAGGCTCGGGAAGGATCCACGAGGCGGGCCCCGCCAGCTCGGTCGCCACCTGGCCTCGGGGCTGGACCTGCCGCGCGCCCACCAGGTAGGCATACGTGGAGGCCGCCTGCTGGGTGGAGAGGGAGAGCTGGACGGTCGGCACCTTCCCTGTGGTCCAGACGGTCAGGTACGGCCGCTCCAGGACGAGCTCACCATCCGCATCCACCCCTTCGAGCAGGACGGCGGCGCGCACGGGCAGCACCTCGATGGCCAGCTCCATCAACGCGGGGAAGCTGCGCTCCACGCTCTCGAAGCGAGCCAGCAGCTTGCCGAGCTCATACAGGTGGTCGATGTAGCGCCGGGCATGCTCCAGCTCCCGGAAGGCCCGGAGCGGGATCTCCCGAGGTGCAGCGCCCTCGGACGGCAGGCCTTCCTCCTTGAGCAACGGGCTCCCTTCCTCCATGGCGCGACCTCCTGACGGCGGTGCTGCCGGGCGTTCGGGCCCTACTTCCGGCGCTTGCGTCTCAGGCTCAAGCCCCGTTTCTTCTTCTTTGGCGCTTCCTGAATAGGTGGGGACTCGCGCTCGAACCGGCCACCCAGCCGCAGCCCGCCTTTGCCAATCAGGGTGCGATAGCTCCCCCCGTCGTGCTCGCTGCCGCGCGTCTTCACCACCGTCAGCAGCGGGAGGAACTCGCCCCCCTGCTGGACGTAGCGGAGCATGAAGACGTTGTCGGCGAGCGGAGACAGCCCCCGCTCGCTGATGACGTCGACCGTGAAGAGCGAGCGCGCCTCGAGCATGAAGAGGCTCGTCACCCCCAGGGAGCGCAGGCGGACGACCAGGCTGTACAGCAGCAGCCGTAGCTCCTGGGAGACGGTCCCCAGGCTCTCGATGTCGCTGGCGCTGTCGAGCACCAACCGGCTCGGCTTGAACTCCTGGAGCTTGTCCTTCACCAGGCTGAGGAAGCGCGTGGCCTGCAGCTGCTCGCGCGGCAGATAGAGGATCTCCACCCACCCGGCGTCCATGGCCTCCTTCAGCGGCAGCCCCAGCTTCTCGCTGGTCTGGCACAGCTGGGCAGGCCCCTCCTCGAGGGTGATGTAGAGCGCGCGCTCCTTCATGCGCGCCGCGTCCAGCACGAACTGGACGCCGAGGGTGCTCTTGCCGGTGCCGGGGCTGCCCGAGACCAGGGTCACGCTCCCATCGAGCAGCCCGCCCCCCAGCAGCTCATCCAGCTGCGGCACACCCGAGGAGACCCGCTGCCGGCCCGGCACGGGAGCGGTGGCTCTGTCCATGAGCGAGCCCTCGTCGAGGCGAGGGAAGATGGTGATGCCATCCTGGCTGATGGTCATCGAGTGCCAGCCCCGGGCGTGCGCGGTGTTGCGCAGCTTGATGATCTCGATGTAGCGATGGCGCTCGAGCCCCTCGGCCTCCCACTTGAGGGAGATGACGCCATCCATCACGGTCTCTTCCACCCCGAAGCGGGTGATCTGATGCCCGCCAGGAGGGGTGTCGTTGATGAAGAAGCCCACCGCCTGCTGGTTCAACACGATGTTCGCCAGCCAGAACACCTTGTCCCGCAGCAGCCGCAGATCGTCGATCTTGTGGAGGAACACCGACATCGAGTCGAGCACCACGCGCCGGGCCCCGAAGGCCTCGACGCGGCGCTGCAGCTCCAGGATGTCCCGGTCCACCAGGATGTCCGGCTGGGGGATGAAGAAGATCTGCACCATCCCCCGGTTGATCTCCCCCTCCAGGTCCCAGCCCATCCCCCGGGCGTTGGCGCGCAGGCGCTCCGGGGTCTCCTCGAAGGAGAGGTAGAAGCCCTTCTCGCCATGGTCCCGGGCCCCCCGGTAGAGCAGCTCCAGCGCCAGCATCGTCTTGCCGGAGCCCGACACCCCCGAGACGATGAGGCTCGAGCCCAGCGGGATGCCCTCGCCGAGCAGCTCGTCCAGCTTGGGGATGCCGGTCTTCAGGCGCTCGACTTGCTCCGGGACCTGCTCACTGACGTGATGATCGCGCCGCAGGGTGATGCCGGGCGCGTAGACCTCGATGCCGCCCGTGGTGATGACGAACGGGTGCTGGTCGCGGCTGTGCGCGGTGCCGCGCATCTTGACGATCTGAAGCAGCCGCTGCTGCTCTCCGGACAGCTCGTGCTGCTTGACGATGATGATGCCGTCGATGGCGGAGAAGGCCGGGTGCTCGAAGTGCTCGGGGTTGTACTCCCCGAGCAGGAAGGTGGTGCACTCCCAGGCCATCAGCCGGACGGTGAGCTCGTAGGTGAACTTGCGCAGCTCCTCGGAGGAGTGGGCCAGATCATCAAAGACCTTGAAGCTGTCGATGACCACCATCGAGGGCTTGAACTGCTTGAGCTGATCCATCAGCAGGTTGACCGTCAGCTCGATGCCCTTGGTCCGCAGCATCATGCCCAGATCGACGAAGCGGATGCGCTCGTCGAGCTGAGCCGGATCAAAGAAGGTAAAGGGCTGCAGGTAGAGCAGCGTCTTGGCGGTGGGCTGGGAGAGGGTGTTGAAGTAGAGGACCCGTCCCCCCTGGGAGGTGTGGTGGAAGCAGATCTGCTGGGCGAGGATGGTCTTGCCCGAGCCCGGGGGGCCGGCGACCACCGTCACCACGCCTTGCGGGATGCCGCCCTGGAGGATGGCATCGAGGTTGGAGATGCCCGTCTCCAGCCGAGGAATCGTGGGCCTGCCGCCGGGGCCACTCATGCTTTTCCACCCTTCTCATCCGTCGGCCGGGCCTGCACCTTGCGCAGCTCCGCATGGAGGCCTGGGGTGAGGATCTCCCCCGTGAGGGTCCCAAGCACCCGCAGCAACTCGACGACCAGGAACTCGAGAGATTCCTCCAGGAGCGCTCTGCCGAGGGCCGCCGCGGTCTGGCGCAGCTCGCCGCAGTGCACTCCGCTCGTCTCGAT
Source organism: Hyalangium sp. (assembly GCF_045802625.1). NCBI lineage: Bacteria > Pseudomonadati > Myxococcota > Myxococcia > Myxococcales > Archangiaceae > Hyalangium > Hyalangium sp. The sequence continues at coordinate 23,945 of NZ_JBJMQP010000153.1, forward strand.
CTTGAGCGCCGCGAGGTGCGGATACTTCTCAGTCCCGTAGAGGTGCACACGCTCCACGATGGCCATCAAGGTGATCTCCCCCAAGCTCAAGTGCGCGCGGCGCCACAGCGTATCCAGAGCGTGCTCATAGAGCTCGACGAGCGCCTGGGGCGGCAATGGCTCCGCCATGCTCGCGCGCCAGGCTCTCACCACTTCACTGTGGATGTTTCGCTCAGCCATCTGTTTGGAGAGCCTGGGACTGCAGAGAGGGAGCCCACGCCCTACACCGCTGGCTTAGCGAGCAGGCCCCTGGAAGTCCACCCTCATGACGTCTTATGTCGCAGGCGCACCATCGTACCTAGCAAGTGGTCCAGGGCTTTTACCGGGTCCTCGCACAGCCCGGAGTGCACGGGGGAGGTCTGGATGATAGTGCTGCGCGGCGCCACCAGCCAGTGCCAGCGCTCCTTCTGAGGAAGCTGACCGATGGGCCCTGCCTTCCTGCCGCCCGCGCAGAGGTGGGGGATGGCCTCCAGGTGGCCGCGCACCAGCGCCACGTCCACGTCGGGCTCGAGCGCCAGCAGGCGCTGCTCGTCCAGCTCCACCTTCGCCGCCAGGAAGCGCTGCGTCAGACAGAAGAGGATGATGCCGGCGTTGATGAACTCGCCCCGCTCCACGCGTGGCACCACGCGCACGATGGCGTAATCAAACGAGCTGGGCGCGGGCACGCTCGGCCTCCTCGATGAAGCGGGGGGATGCCTCCAGGCGCTCGCGCAGCCACGCGAGGTAGGCCGCCCGGTGCGCTTCCCTCGAGGGGAAGGACTCCTCCGAGCCCAGCCACTCGTCTGGAATCATCGCCACCGTGCGCTCCAGCACCTCGGGCGTCAGCCTCGCGCGCAGGGTGGCCTCGGAGGCTCGCAGCGCCGTGGCCCAGGGCAGCAGCACGTGGTCCTTGATGGGAGCGAAGGGAGTCCGGCTGCGCTCCAGGTACTCGGCCCACGAGTGGTGGAAGTACATGGAGGCGCCGTGGTCGATGAGCCACAGCGCCTTGTGCCACTGCAGCATGTTCGGGTTCTTGGGCGTGCGGTCCACGTTCGTCACATAGGAGTCGAAGCAGACGATGTCCGAGGCCTCCTCGGCGGCCGGAGGGGGGCCCACCAGGGGGTCGAACGTGATGGAGCCCGGCAGGTAGTCCAGCGCCAGGTTGAGCCCTCCGCTGGCCTTGATGAGATCTCGAATCTCTCCGTCCGGCTCGGCGCGGCCGAGCACCGGATCCAGGTGCATCAACACCAGCTCCGGGACGCGCAGCCCCATGACGCGCGCCAGCTCCCCGGCGACCAGCTCGGCGATGAGCGCCTTGAGCCCCTGCCCCGCGCCTCGGAACTTGAGCACGTAGAGCCCCGAGTCCTCCGCCTCGACGATGGCGGGCACGGAGCCCCCCTCTCGCAGCGGAGTCACGTACCTTGTCGCCGTCACCGTCCTCAGCATCGCCCCGCATTTATCACGGAGCGGCCTGCTTCTGACTGCGACAGAACGGGCCTGGACAGCCGCGATCGAAGCGGGCACCGTGCGCGCCGTCGCGCCCGAGCAGCCGTGGCGCGTGAACCCCTGTCCTTTCGACTCGGAGGAAGCCTTGCCCCTGTCGCTCCTGGCGGCCCTGGCGCTCACCGCCGCCCCCGCCCCGTCCCATCCCTACAACGTCCAGGATCAGGTGACGATGCGCCGGCTCAGCGAGCCACGCGTCTCGCCTGACGGCCAGCACATCGCGTACGTGCTGCGCAGCACGGACATGGAGGCCAACCGCGGCCGCAATGACCTGTGGCTCGTCAACACCGACGGCTCCGGCGCGCGCCAGCTCACCTCGCACCCGGACAGCGACAGCCAGCCGGTGTGGGCGCCGGATGGCCACAGCCTGTTCTTCCTCTCTCCGCGAGGCGGCTCCTCGCAGGTGTGGCGCCTGCCCATCGACGGCGGCGAGCCGCAGCAGGTGACGAAGCTCCCGCTCGAGGTGAACGCCTTCGCCCTCTCGCGCGACGGCTCCAGGCTCGCGGTGGCGCTGGAGGTCTTCCCCGACTGCGCCACGCTGGAGTGCACGACTCAGCGCCAGGCGGACAAGGCCAAGAGCAAGAGCTCCGGCCGCGTCTACGACAAGCTCTTCGTCCGCCACTGGGACACGTGGGCGGATGGGCGGCGCTCGCACCTCTTCGTCGTGCCCGTGGCCGGCGGCCCGGCCGTGGACGTGATGAAGGGCATGGACGCGGACAGCCCGACCAAGCCCTTCGGCGGCCCGGACGAGTTCACCTTCACGCCGGATGGCAAGGGCGTGGTCTTCACCGCTCGGGACGTGGGCCGCCAGGAGTCGTGGAGCACGGATCTGGATCTCTTCCTCGCCTCCGCGGACGGCCAGGGCCAGCCGCGCAAGCTCACCACCAGCAACCGCGCCACGGACACCTCGCCCGCGTTCAGCCCGGACGGCAAGACGCTGGCGTACCTGGCCATGGCGCGCCCGGGCTTCGAGGCGGATCGCCTGCGCGTCATCCTCCGCTCGTGGCCGGACGGCAAGGAGCGCGTGCTCACGGACAAGTGGGACCGCTCCGCCGAGGCGCTCGCCTGGAGCGCGGATGGCAAGACGCTGTTCACCACCACGTACAACGAGCTGCAGCACCCGGTGTTCGCCATCGACGTGGGCAGCGGTGAGGTGCGCCCGGTGACTCGCGAGGGCCACGCCTCGGATGTGCAGCCCGCGGCGGGGGGCCGCATCGTCTACGCGTTCGACACGCTGAAGGCGCCCACGGACGTGTTCTCGAGCAACGTGGATGGCTCGGACGCGCGCCAGCTCACGCACGTGAACCAGGAGGCGCTGGCCTCCATCCGCTTCGGCGACTTCGAGACCTTCACCTTCCCCGGCTGGAACGGGGAGAAGGTGTTCGGCTACGTGGTGAAGCCCGTCGATTTCGATCCGAAGAAGAAGTACCCGGTGGCCTTCTTCATCCACGGCGGGCCGCAGGGGAGCTACAGCAACCACTTCCACTACCGATGGAACCCGCAGGCGTTCGCGGGGCATGGCTACGCGGTGGTGAGCGTCGACTTCCACGGCTCGACGGGGTACGGGCAGGCGTTCACGGACGCCATCCAGGATGACTGGGGTGGCAAGCCGCTGGAGGACTTGCAGAAGGGGCTGGCGGCGGCGATGGCTCGCTACCCGTTCCTGCACCAGGAGCGGGTGTGCGCGCTGGGCGCGAGCTATGGCGGGTACATGATCAACTGGATCGCCGGGAACTGGCCGGATCGGTTCAAGTGCCTGGTGAACCACGACGGCATCCTGAACGAGCAGATGGGGTACTTCGACACCGAGGAGCTGTGGTTCCCGGAGTGGGAGCACCGCGGCACGCCGTGGGACAAGCCGGAGGCGTACGCGAAGCACAACCCGGTCGAGTTCGTGAGCAAGTGGAAGACGCCGATGCTGGTGGTGCAGGGCGGCCAGGACTTCCGCGTGGTGGAGACGCAGGGCCTGGGCACCTTCAACGTGCTGCAGCGCAAGGGCATCCCCTCCAAGCTGCTCTACTTCCCGGACGAGAACCACTGGGTGCTCAAGCCCGCCAACAGCGTGCTGTGGCACGAGACGGTGCTCGACTGGCTGGATCAGTGGACGAAGCCGGGCGCCGCGGCGCCAGTGGTGAAGAGCTCGCCGTAGGCCGTGAGGCTGGGCGGAGGCGCTCCGAGCGCTTCCGCCCCGAGGGTCTCACTTCACGGGCGCCGGGGTCTCCGCCGGGCCCGAGGCCGCAGCCGCGGCCGGGGTGTCCGCCTTGAAGCCCGCGCGCTCCAGCATGGCGCGCATCTCGGCGCGAGCCACCGACTTGCTCAACGCCTCGTTCGGCTCGATGACCTTCTTCTTCACCAGCTCGAGCAGCGAGTCATTGAGCGTCACCATCCCCTGCCCGCGCGAGGTCTGCATCACCGAGGGAATCTGGAACGTCTTCCCCTCACGGATGAGGTTGGACACCGAGCCCGTGCACAGCAGCACCTCCTGCGCCGCCACGCGCCCGCCTCCAATGCGCTTGCACAACGACTGGGCGATCACACCCTTGAGGGACTCGGAGAGCATCATCCGGATCTGCGGCTGACGGTCCGCGGGGAACTGATCGATGATCCGGTCCACCGTGGACGCCGCCGTGTTGGTGTGCAGCGTCCCGAACACCAGGTGCCCCGTCTCCGCCGTCTCGATGGCGGTGGCGATCGTCTCCAGATCCCTCATCTCCCCCACCAGCACCACGTCCGGATCCTCTCGCAGCGCGGCGCGCAGCGCGTTCTTGAACGAGCGCGTGTGCATCCCCACCTCGCGCTGGTTCACCAGGCAGCTCTTGTTCTTGTGAACGAACTCGATGGGGTCCTCGATGGTGATGATGTGGTCCTCGCGGTGGCGGTTGACGTAGTCGATCAGCGCCGCCAGGGTGGTGGACTTGCCGCTGCCCGTGGGGCCCGTCACCAGCACCAGCCCCTTGGTGAGGAAGCACAGGTCCAGCACGTGCCGCGACAGGCCGATCTCCTCCGCGGTGCGGATCTTCTTGGGGATCTGCCGCAGCACCGCGCCGATGCCATTGCGGTCCTCGAAGACGTTGACGCGGAAGCGCGCGGCCGAGGTGTCGTAGGCGAAGTCCGTGTCCTGGAGCTCCTCCCACTGCCTCCGGTTCTTCTCCGGAGCAATGCTGAAGAGCATCGCCTTGAGGCGCCCAGGGGTGATGAGGCCGTACTCCTCGATGGGCACCATGTCGCCGTCGATGCGCATGTGCGGCAGCGTCTCGCTCGACAGGTGCAGGTCCGAGGCGCCACGGGCCAGCATCGCCTCCATCAAGGCGAGCATCTGCGCCTGGGCCTCCTTCCAGTGGTCGTCGATCTCTTCGACGGCCGGGCTCGAAGCGGCGGGGCTGGAGGCCTCGGGGACGAGCGCCAGCACAGGCGCGGAGACGGGAATGGGCGCGGGAGTGAGAGCAGCGGCAGGTGCCACGGCGGCGGCGGCGGGCACCGGAGGCTGAGTCACCGGGCCGGTGGGAATGGCTGGCGCAGCGGTGGCGGGCCCAGGAGGAATCGTCGCTGGCGCGGACGGAGCCACCGGAATGGCCGCGGCAACAGGAACCGCGGCGGGGGCAGGGGCAGGCACCGGAGGCATCGTCGCCGGCCCCACGGGAGCTGCTGGCACGTGCGGAGCGGGATGCGCCGCCGTCAGAGGCGCGGCCACCACGGGTGAAGCCACAGCGGGCGCGGCAGCGGGCACGGGTGGAAGCGTGGCGGGCCCAGCGGGAGCGGCCGGGACCACCGTGGGAGCCGGAACCGCCGCAGGCACGGGTGGAAGCGTGGCGGGCCCACCGGCACGCGCGGCAGCCGGCACCGCGGCATGCGCTGCGGCGGTGGGCACTGGCGGAATCGTGGCGGGCCGTGCCGGAGGAGTGCGTATGGCCGGAGCGGCGGGGGCCGCGGGAGCCACCGGCGCGGGAGCCACCGAGGCGGGAGACTCATCCAACCAGTGAGGAGCCGGCCCGGTGTCGAGCTCGAGCGCCGCCTCCTGCGCGGCCGGTGCCGGATCCACGACCTGGGCCGCCAGCTCGAGCATCTCGTACGGCGAGGCCAGCTCGAACTTCTCCTCCTCCGGAGCGGGCGGCAGCGAGATCGCGGTGAAGGGCACCATGGACACCTTCACGCGGCCCTGGATGTTCTCCAGCGTCACCTGCACCTGCCCGGCGGGCGCGGCGTAGGGGAAGGCGGTGGTGCCCTCGGGCGGGAAGGTGGCCCGCTGCTCGGCGGGCACCAGCTCCGAGATCGCTCCGAGGATTTGCGGGGTGGTGAGGTTCTGCTTCAGCACCAGCTGGAGCCCGGTGGGGGTGCGCATGTTCACACCGCCACCGGTCTCGATGAGCAACTCCTGACCGGAGTCCTTGAAGAGCTTCTCGATGATGGGGTCGAGCCTGGCCATGGCGTCAGCGGGGGAGGAGTTCCACGGATGCGACGTGGCGTTTGTTGATCAGCGCCACCCTGGGAATCGAGCTTTTTTGTAGCACGGGGAGACACCCGCTCCCAGCCCGCCCCGGAGCCCGCCAGTCCCAACCCTCACCCAGAGTCACACCAGGACACACCAAAATTACAGGTCGGGTCGACTCAGCTCGCGCTCCACGAAGAGGCGGAGGATGTGCAGGAAGTCCTGCGCGTTGGTGACCACGCCGAAGGCCTGGTGCGTGCCTCGATCCTTCAGCTTGCTGACGACGAACTCGGACGAGTCCACGCAGATGGTCGCCAGCTCCCGGAGCGAACCATCCGGCTCGGTGACGAACGAGGGCAGCATGTTGCCCGTGGCGATGGCGTGCAGCGCCGTGGCGATCATCACCGCCAGCGTGGCCTTGAGGGTGTGGCGGCGCATGGCGTCCTGCGCGGCCAGGTTGTCCGTCACCACGTCCGGCAGCGGCCCGTCATCCCGGATGGAGCCCGTCAGCACGAAGGGCACCTTGTGCGCCACGCACGCGTGCATGATGCCGTCCTTGATCACCCCCCGCTCCACCGCCTGGGCGATGGAGCCCGCCGCGCGCACCTGGTTGATGGCGCGCATGTGCAGGCCGTGGCCGCCCGCGGTCGCCTCGCCCGCGCCGCTCATGCCCAGGGTGGTGCCGAAGATGGAGGCCTCGATGTCATGCACCGCCACCGCGTTGCCCGCCAGCAGCGCGCCCACGAAGCCGTTGGCGATGAACCACGTCATGTCCGCGCGCGCCCGCGAGTGCACCAGCGCCGGCCCCGTCACCCACACCGGATAGCCGCCTCGCTGGCGCTCCTCCACCAGCAGCCGAGCCATGCGCGTGTAGTCGATGGGCTTCTCGCGCGACACCCCGCTCGTCATGAACTTGAACTCGCCCTCGGCGCCGCCCGCCAGCCACGAGGCGTGCACGTAGACGCCCTGGCTCCCGTCCTCCGCTTGCCCCATGGCCACCTGCTCGCCCGCGCGCACGCGCCGCCCCTCGCGCGTCCACAGCTCCCCGTTCGCGTCCAGCACCAGCGCGCAGTCCATGCGCGGCTCGCGCGGCATGCGCCAGCGCCCGCCCACGCGCACGTACGTGGGCAGGTTGGTGGTGGAGAAGAAGCCCTCGGGGAGGACGCCGTCGGCCGGCGCGGGCTCGAAGCGCGCGTCCGGGGCCCGCGTGAAGCGCTCGGCGGTGAAGTCGGGATGGGGGATGGTCATGCTCACGCCGGGAACATGGGACGGACGCTCCCGCGGTTCAAGCACGCGCGGCGGGCTCCCGGGCCGGCCGTCCCGCGCGGCCGCCAACCTTTGGGACTTCCAGGGGAAATTGCCGCCGGGGCTCTCCGGGAGAGTTCCCCGCAACTTCCGCGAGGGGCTCGGGTTCATCTCGGCACAGACGATGCCGGCACGGCCGGCAGCAACCCGAGGAGAACAATCATGGTGAAGAGCATCTCTCTGGCTGTCGCGGTGGTGGTGGGTGTGATGATGGCGTCTCCGGCCGATGCGGCGCGGGCCGACCGCCGGCAGGCGAAGCAGCAGGCGCGCATCGTCCAGGGCGAGAAGAGCGGCGAGCTGACTCAGGCCGAGGCCACGCGGCTCGAGGCGCAGCACCAGGCCATCAAGCAGGAGGTCCGCGAGGATCGCGCCGCCAATGGCGGTCACCTCACCCCCGCCGAGCGCGCCAAGGTCGAGCGCCAGCAGGACCGGCTCAACCGCCGCATCTACGTGCAGAAGCACGACGGCCAGACGCGCTGAACCCCACCCAGTCCAGATTCAGCCTGAGCCCGAGTGAAAAAAGGTGGGAAAAATGCCCCCCTACGCAACTTGTGGGGCTCTGGCTCCGAGAATGCGGATGAAGTGTTCTCACGATCCTGGAGCACCCGATACGGATGGGCTCACTGAGGATCACCTATCGCGGTTGAAGCCTTCATCCCCCACTTCAGCCGTTCATCATGGGGCTCCCGACTCATCCCAGCGGGAGCCCCGTGTCATTTCCAGCGTCCGAGCTCCCGTGAAGCACCCCGGCCCCCCCCGGTGCTCAGGTGGCCACCGGACGCCGGAAGCCAGGTCCCCCGAGCTCGGGGCCCTGAGGCTCGAAGGCCTGGGGGAAGAAGAGCCGGGGGGCGTTCGGCTGGAGCCAGAACCAGAGCGTGTAGACCCCCACGGCCGTGCCGATCGGAACGTGGAGCAGGCCCAGCATGCCGACGATCAGCGTGGGCACCTTCGCCCAGGCCCGGCGCCGCAGCATTCCGGTGCCGCCCATGACTCCCACCGCCGCCATCCCCAGCAGCAGCAGCCCTCCGGCTCCGCCCACCAGCAGGATGACGGCTCGCTCCTGCCCGGTCCGCACCTCGGGCAGGGCCACGGCCAGGACTACGGCCAGCAACGCGATGCCTGCGATGGCCCACAGCCCTCCGAACACGAGATAGAGGATGCCGAGGACCTTGCGGTGCTGATCCAGGACGTTGGTGCTCTGCATGCTCGCCTCCCCTTGCTCGCGAGGCTGCTCCTGGGGTGAGTCTCCCGGAGCGAGCCCGCCGCGCACGGCACTCCTGGGAAGCGTCTGCACTCCTGACGATGAGGGGAAGCGGGACAGGAGCGAGCAGCCGAGGAGCCTGATGCCGGTCGGCTGGAGGCAGGACAGGGAATCGAGCGGCTCCGGCTCGCTCCTCGCGCCCGAGCCCTCTCGCTCACATGTCCTGCAAGCGCGACGGGAGCCCGGAGACCCCAAGGGCCGTGGAGAGATGGGAGCGCAGTTCGCCGGGGTTCCAGGGCCGCGCGAAGGTGAAGTGGCTCACGGAGCCTCGGCGCATGGAGGATGCGTCCTCACGCGCCAGCGCGCTGGAGAGCAGGATGCGCGGGCCTTCGTAGGCGTGCTCCATCAGCCGGGCGAGGAACCACGGCGCGCCTCGCTCGTCCCTCATCTCCAGATCGACGATGATCGCCGCGAGCGAGGGCTGAGCGGAGAGCTTACGGACAGCGGAGTCGAAGCGGGTGGCGTTGAGCAGCTCGAAGTGCCGGGCCAGCTCACGCGCCACGGCGTTGCGCACGGCGGCCGCCTCGGCGACAACCAGCACCGTAGGCAGAGTCGCTGCGGTGGAAGGCTCCCAGGAGGCTCTTCGCAGCGGGAAGGTTCCCAGCTCCGGGCCACACGGCAAGCCCTCGCGCTCGGGCAGCAACGCCCTGCGGCGGAGCCTCGGAGGCTCCCGGCTCACAGTGTGGGTGCCTGAATCCTGCGAGTCAGCATCTGAGAAGGGCGGTCCGGACACACCCAGAGAGTAAGCGCCTCACACGGCGTGAATCAATCGAAGGCTGGAGAAACCTACATGCCCCAGAGAACAATCGAACGCTGGATCAGCACCCGACCTGTGGAGTGAAGTGATTCGGATGACACCTGGGGCAACCTCCGCGCTATTGCTGAACGGCAAGGATGCGCCATTGACGAACGTCAACGGCGTAGGTGGCACCCATATCTAGAACCACCGCCCTTTCTTCCTCGGTGCATGCATCGGGGTTGAAGACAAAGCGGACGAAGACGACCCCATCTGGTCCTGGTGCAGCCATTACATCGAATGACTGTCGCCGATACAGGCACTGTTCGATCGGCGTCGCTCCAGCATGTGGCTTGCTTCCCGGGGGACGAAAATCATCCATGGCCAGTTGGATCGCAGTCGCTATCAAACCCGAAATCTCATGGAGCCCCTCTCTGGGGAATTGCGCTGGGAACTTCACCTGGGCTGCTTCCGCTGGTGAAGCATGAACCGGAGGACTCTGGCCCTCCACGAGAGCATGAGCGGGATGTTGATGAAGGTGTACCCACCCGCAAGCGGGGAGAGAGAGGCAGAGCAACAGGAGCGGTGTGTGCTTCATGGAGTTCCCTGTCCTAATGAGGTAAGGGGGCAACTCGTGGCGATATGCGGCCATGGCGCTATTCACCCACCGGTGTTACGATTCCGGACTTCTTGTTCCCTGGCTCTATATACCCAGTGAGCACCCATTCCTTTCCCCGCCTCACATACATCTCTCCGGGGCGGTCTTCGTTCAAATAGGGAATCAGTTTCATCACAGTGCAATCCGTATCAAATTGAATTCTGATATGAAACAGTTGGAGATTTGCGCGTTTGTCGTCATCTGTCATTTCCGAAGGGGCCCACGGGTGACTGTGGTAATCCGCCCAATAAACGGGCTGTCCACGCGCATCATTCACAACCCGGGGCGGTTGACACTGCTTCCGCTTTGCCGGCCCCACAAGGATCGTTGGCCCCAGAGGAGAAGGGTAGCTCGCGAAGTAGACGCCATCCCCGAGTGAATAGATGGCGCCGCAGTACTCCTGACCGTAGTCGCGCCAAGCAGCCCAGGGCAACTTCATGATGGCAGGGCAGAGTTGATCAACAACCTCATCGACATCACGGGAGGCATTGATTGCTGGCCAGGGGCCATTCACCCATACCTCTTTCCCCTTACGCCCATAGTTCTCGGGTTCACTGGGCCTGCTCGGCTCGCTCGCACAAGCCAGAACTCCAAGCAGGACTACCCCGTAGGGCCTCATAGAAATCGCCCTGTCGAAGAGGAGCCCACGGAATAGAGCATCGGGGAGCTAAGAACACCGGCATGAGCCCAAAGCGGAGAATACACAAAGACCCGCTTCTGTATCTGGAGTGCTCACTCCGTCACGAGTGTCAGCTCGGTGATCTCGGGCGCGGGCCCCAGGCGCAGCGGCGGCCCCCAGTAGCCAGTGCCGCGGCTGGTGTACACGCGAATGCCGGCGATGTTCGCCAGCCCCCGGATGACGGGCTGCTGGAGCTTCACGAAGAACATGAAGGGGAACAGCTGTCCGCCGTGCGTGTGCCCGGAGAGCTGCAGGTCCACGCCCAGCCCCTTGGCCAGGAACGCCGTGCGCGGCTGGTGCGCCAGCAGCAGCCGAGGCACTCCCTCCGGAGCTCCCGCGAAGGCCAGGTCCGGCCGGCACGCGTGCGCCGGATCCATCCGCCCGCCCTCATGGTCCGTCACCCCGGCCACCACGAGCCGCGCCTCCGAGCGCTCGACGACGCGGTGCTCGTTGTGCAGCACGGTGAGCCCCAGCCGAGCCACCTCGGCGGCCCACGCGGCGCCCCCGTGGTAGTACTCGTGGTTGCCGGTGACGTAGTAGACGCCGAGCTTCGCGCGCAGCTCGGACAGCGGCGCCACCTCCTCGCGGAGCGTGCGCACACTGCCGTCCACGAGATCTCCCGTCACCGCGACGATGTCCGGCTCGAGCGCGTTCACTTGCTCCACCACGCGCCGCAGGAAGTGCCGATCCAACGTGGGGCCGATGTGGATGTCGGAGATCTGCACCACGCGCACCCCGTGCAGCCCCGGGCCCAGCTGCTTCACGGGGATCTTCAGCCGCTCCACGCGCGCCCGGCCCCGCGCCGTGAGGAACGCGAAGGCGAGCGCCGGCACCACCACCGCCACCACGCCCAGCGCCTTGCCCCGAGCCAGCGCCAGCGCCTCGGGAGCCGGGCCCAGCAGGCCCCACACCGCGCAGATGACATCCGCGGTCAGCACCGCCGTGAGCAGCAACCCGAACGTGCCCAGCCACAACATGGCCGTCCAGTACAGCGCCCGGTTCAGCAGCGTGGGCCTGCGGCGAGAGGCGGCGAAGCCCAGGGGGATGGAGAAGAAGAGCAGCGCCAGCGCCCCGAAGCCGAGCGCCGTCCACGGCTGCCCGAGCTTCGGCTCCGCCAACAGCCGCAGCCCCAGGTAGCCATGCAGGCCGCCGACGAGCCCCACCGCGAAGAGGATGGCCACCATGCCTCGGATGATGAGGCCGATAGGCACCTGACTCAGCGGGACACCGTCGTGCTGCTCGCGCTCCACGCCCTGAGAGGACTCGGCCATCCGTCACTGCCTCCGCGGCGCCGGCCCTGCCGCCCGATTTGAGAGCCCCAGCATAGCGAGGAGCCCCGGGCAGCGCCCGAGATCCCGCACGCGGCGAGCTGTCCGCGAGGAGCGCGGGGACTACCTTTCTGGCATGAGACCTCTGTTGGCTTTGAGCATGGGCGGTGTCCTGACAGCGGGCCTGCTCGTCTGGACCACGGCGGGTGCGGCCAAGGGCCAGGACATCTTTCTGCACACCCCTGGGGAAGCGATCTCGGCCACCGTGAAGGGCGACAGTGTCGCGAGCCCGGATGTTCAGCTCTATCGCTCGTCCGACGCGGTCCGCGGCCGGGCCTTTGGCCGGGTGGTGAACCTGGACATCGAGGGCGACCAGGTGGCTGGCATCGTTGGAGACCAGCCCACGCGGCTGCGGTTGAACCCCCAGGCAGGTGGCGGTCTGGAGGCCGTGGGCATGCTCGGCGGCGGTCTCTCGCGCTTCAAGCTGACCCCGAAGGAGTTCTCCGGCACCGTGGCCGCCTGTAGCTACGAGCTGCGGTTCACGGGCACCCGCTACGAGGGCTCGCGCGCGTGCCGCGGGAAGATCGAGGCGCCGGTATACCTGGAGCTGCCCCCGACGCTCGCCGAGGGCGGAGACGCCCAGGCGGTGGCAACGCTGGGCCTCATCCTCGGCACGCCCTGAGCTGGCTACTGCCGCCGCCGGAGCCGCGCCGCGCCCAACCCCAGCAGCAGCGCCATGGCCCCGGCCCCCACTCCCGACGTGGCCCCACATCCGCAGCCCACGTCGAGCACCAGGGGTGTCTGATCAGGCAAGCCGCCGTCATCGGGAAGCCCGCCATCCGAGGTGGGGCCTCCATCGGGCAGGGGGCCTCCATCGGGCAGGGGGCCTCCATCCGGGAGGCCTCCGTCTCCGGTACCCACCTCGAAGTGGTCGACTTCGGAGAAAAGGCTGTAGGCCCCCAAGGTCTCCGCCGAGGCCTGCAGCTCGTGTGCGCCCGCGGTCAGATCACTGGCCGGGGTGAACGAGAAGGCTCCCGAGCTGTCCGCCACCAGCTGCACATACGCGACGCCATCCATGAACAGGTGGACGACCACGCCCGGATCCGAGGTGCCCGCGATGGGAGGCCGCCCCGACAGGCCCGTGGCTCCATTCGGAGGCTGGGTCAGCACCGGGGTGCCGGGCTGCTGGTACGCAATCTCGTACGTCTGCTCGTTGCCATAAGAGCTCCCCCCATCAATGGCGCTCGGCCCCGCGCCGAAGGTGCCGCCCGCGGCCGTGGACTGACCGGGGAACCCCGCGACCACCGAGACCGGGCACTGGATGGGGTTGCCTTGAAGGAAGACCACGCCTCCGCCTCCACCTCCGCCAGGGCCCGACTCGCTGCTGGGGTGACGGGTGTCTCCGCCCGCGCCGCCCGAGGCCTGTGCGATCGCACACCTCAGCCGCTGCGCGACTCGGATGGAGATGGCTCCGCCCGCTCCGCCGCCTCCCGCGCCATCATCAATGGAGGAGGGGACGAAGTCCGCCGAAGCCCCCATGGCACTGAACTGCCCTGCCCCCTCCACGTCCAACGCACGCAGGAGCATCAGCCCGCCACCGGGGGCTCCTCCCGTGCCGAAGTCCATGTGCCCCGCCCCGCCTCCCCCGCCACCTCCGAAGAGGAGGTGCTCATATGGCAGGTAGAGCACGGACGTGCCTCCCAGGCCCCCCACGTCCGCGGTCGCCGGAGGACTCGCGGTGACAGTGAACCCTCCCTTGCCGCCGGCTCCGGAGTGGCCTCCTCCCGCACCGCCCGAGCTGTGACAGTTCCCGCTGCCACCGCCGTTGGCCAGGTTTCCCCGCCCGGCCGCCGTGCCGAAGCGTCCGGACACCACTCCCTCTCCTTTGTAGGAGCCTCCGTCCCCCGCCGGCTGGTCGAGCCCGGTGCAGCCGTAGAGCGAGGGGTGGTTGATGAAGGGGCCTCCTCGGAAGCCCGCCCCGTCCACGGAGATCAGACCGTCGTTGGTGAGCCGGCCCGTGACCAGCGCGGCCAGGATGCCTCCCACCTTCCCATCCCAGGGCAGCGGCATCAGCGAAGCCCCCGAGTCCACCCGCAGGTCCGTGTACTCGGGCACGCTCACCACCTGCGTCACGTTCGCGGTGTAGCCGTACTGCAACGGAGCCGTCAGTTGCAGCACGCTGCCGGCCACCGACTCGATCCGCGCATACTCGAACCGCCCCACGGGGCTCGTGGTGAGGTTGATGGAGTGCTGATCTCCCGAAGCAGGGGCGGGCAGCAGCCCCGCGGACTGCTGGAGCAGCACCAGCTCTCCCGCCGTGAAGGCCGAGGCGTTGGAGATCGTCAGGGCCTGGGTGCCAGCCGCGGCGCTCGCGGTGAGCTGCCCATAGTGGTTGATGACCATGCCCAGCGTGCTCACGCGCAGCGAGCCAGTGCGGCCCGTGCCCAGCCCGAAGGTGTCGGGCTCAGCCCGTGCGGCCCCCGCGACGAGCAGCCCAAGCAGGAAGAGGCGGATCCGCATGGGGCCATGCTGCCCCAGCTCACCGAGACACGTCGAGCCTGAGGCTCATCCCACCTGCTTGACCAGGAACACACAAGAGTCAGCGCCGGCGTGCATGCACTGCGCCTCCTGCACCTCGACGCGCTGCCCCAGCTCGTGGGCCAGCCCTCGGACGAAGCCAATGCCCACGCCACACAGCATGCGCGGCGACGCATACTCGACGCGGATCATCTTCGCGTTGATCCGCTGGCACTTCAGCCGCGGCGGAGTCGCGTGCGGATCCTTGCGCACCCGCTCGTGGATGCGCTCGGCGTTCTCGACGATGTCGATGATGGTCCACCCGGGCTGGATGAAGGTCCGGTAGACCTTCATCATCCCCGGGCCGTTGAACTCACCGAAGTCCTCGAGCAGGCTGCGCACGGAGAGGCCTGTCTTGCGTGAGGCGGCCAGGAAGATCGCCTCGGCTTGTTCATCGGGGTAGCTCTGAAAGGCGAGGTACATCCGCGGGCCGAGCCCGGCCTCTCGAAGCAACGTCTCCCAGCCCTGCTCGCCGAGGCGAGCCTGCGCATAGCTCCGAAGCTGATTGAAGATGATGCCGTGCATGTGCCTGCCTCCTCGAACCATGCCGGATCCGAGGGCGCGCCCACCTGCTCACGCCTGTCCGCATCATCGCATGTCCCGCGGGCAAACTGAATGATCATTCACTCTCCATGAGCCGCGCGAGGTACCTGGCGTTCACGGGAGCGAAGAAGGGCTGGCGCAGCAGGCGGGGCAAGGAGCGCTTGTCCACGCACAGCAGCTGGAGCGAGTCGGCCCACTCGCCGAGCACGGCGATGGCACGCACCTCGGGAGCCTCCCGGTAGAGATCATTCAGGTTGTGGACGAGGGCACTCAGGTCCTCCACCTCCCACCGCTCGGTGAGCTCTCCCACGAGCACGTGCAGCTCCAGCGTGCGCCGCTCCCGCACATCCACGAGCTTGAAGCCCCGCGCGGCGCCGCCCATGGCCTGGGTGAGCGGGCCGACGAGCTCGTCCGGCCGTACATCCAGCGCGACGGAGAGGCCCCCTTGCAGTAGGCCGGCGTCGCACAGGCGCAGCAGGGACACCGCCGGGGGCTCGCCGGGGACGAGCACCTCGGTGGCGGCCGCGCGGTCCTTCAGGAGCTGCTCTCGGGCCAGCGTGTCGGGCAGGGAGGCCATGGGCTCACCCTACCCTCTCGCCTCGAAAGTGGGGTGGCCAGAGCGCTCCGAGGCTCTTGGCTCGACAGGGTTATCGAGTCGAGTCGACAATCCACTCGAAGGAGGCTTCGAGCGCCATGGTGAAGCGGAGGGGCGGCCGTTCTCAAGCTCGATTCGACCATCGAGATGAAGACCTGCTGACGGCAACCGAGGCGGCGGCCCTGCTGGGAGTGAAGCGGGCGACACTCTACACGTACGTGAGCCGGGGACTGGTGCGGTGTGTCCCCGAGCCAGGCACCAAGGAGAACCGGTACGTGCGCATGGATCTGGAGCGCCTGAAGGTGCGGCACGACGCTCGGGCGGGACACGCGGCGGTGGCCTCGGGGGCGCTGCGCTGGGGCGAGCCAGTCATTGACTCTTCCATCTCCCGCGTGGGCGAGGAGGGCCTGGCGTATCGCGGGCACCTCGCCGTGGAGCTGGCGGTGCAGGGGCGCTCCTTCGAGCAGGTGGCGGAGCTGCTGTGGACAGGCGAGCTGCCCGGCGCCTCCGTGCAGTGGCCAGCGCCGGAGCTGCCCTTTCCTCCGTCCTCGCTGGTGGGCCTGCTGCCACGAGATGCTCCGCCGCTCACGGTGCTGTCCGCGGTGGTGCCGCTGCTGGGAGCCTCGGATCCGGTGCGCTTCGCCTCGCCCCCCGAGCAAGAGCGGCTACGAGCCCGGCGGCTGCTGCGCCTGCTGGGAGCCTGGGCGGGAGGAGCCCAGGGAGGCTCGCGGGTGGCCCAGGCGCTGAAGGAGGTGACGGTGGCGGCCTCGCTGGCGCGGGCGTGGGGCGTGGAGGTGAAGCGGGCCGTGGCACCGCTCGATCGAGCCCTGGTGCTGTGCGCGGACCACGAGCTGAATGTCTCCACCTTCACGGCGCGCGTGACGGCCTCCTCCGGCGCGGATCTCTATGCCTGCGTCAGCGCGGCCCTGGCGGCCCTCTCGGGCCCCAAGCATGGCGGGGCCTGCGATCGCATCGAGGCGCTGATGCAGGAAGTGGGGCGCCCGGAGCGCGCGGCCACGGTGGTGCGGGAGCGGCTGCGGCGCGGGGAGGCCGTCCCTGGCTTCGGGCACCAGCTCTACCCGGAGGGAGATCCGCGCACGCCTCCCCTGCTGGAGGTGGCATGGGCGACGCGGCCCGAGCCGGTGGGGGTGCGAGTGGTGCGCGCCGTGGTGGAGACCATGGCCAAGGCGGGGCACCCTCCTCCCACGGTGGACATCGGGCTGGTGGCGCTGGCAGCCGCGCTGGGCCTGCCACCCGGAGCGGCGGCGGCGGTCTTCGCGGTGGGGCGCGCGGCGGGTTGGGTGGCCCACGTGCTGGAGCAGCGCGAGCAAGGCCACCTCCTGCGCCCCCGCGCACGGTACGTGGAGCCTCTCCCTCCGGGCGCGCACGACAGTTCACAGGTCGTCACGGCGCCGCACACAGCGCGAGGTGGATGACGCTCCGGGAGACGGATACCGCGGCCAGCGCTCCCCTCCTCACGCCTCGGCCCCCAAATCACGCCCGCGCTGAACCACGACACACGGAGAACCCCTTGGCCCTCCACCGTCCACGCACCCTGCTGCTGCTGAGCCTGCTCCTGGGCCTGTCGACGGCCTGCTCGGAGGCGCTCGATGTACCCGACGCCGCCGGGCGCCGCGATCTGCTCTTTGCCTTCGACGACAGCACCCAGGCCTGGACCGCCAGCTTCACCGACGTGTCCACGGCCCAGGCGAGCGACGTGGGCTTCGTCTTCGAGCGCCGCGACGTGCCCGCCGAGACCGGATCCATGGGCGGCGCGCTCTTCCTCTCGGGCAAGAACGTGAGCGACGATCTGTTCATGTTCCTCACGCACCCGGTGAGCGACTTGAGGCCCGAGGCGCAGTACTCGCTCACCTTCGAGCTGGAGCTGGCG
This sequence comes from Hyalangium sp., assembly GCF_045802625.1. NCBI lineage: Bacteria > Pseudomonadati > Myxococcota > Myxococcia > Myxococcales > Archangiaceae > Hyalangium > Hyalangium sp. The sequence continues at coordinate 41,405 of NZ_JBJMQP010000153.1, forward strand.
AGCAACGCGCCCTCGGGCTGCACGGGCGTTGGTGGCGCTCCGGGCGAGAGCGTCTTCCTCAAGGCGGGCGCCGCGAGCGTCCAGCCCGAGCGCGTGACGACCTCCGCGGGCGCCTACCGCCTCAACGTGGACAAGGGAGACCAATCGATGGGCGGCGCCAACGCGCAGGTGCTGGGAGACATCGCCAACGGCTCCACGGACTGCGCCACGCCCCCCTACCGGCGCATCACCCGTGACAACCACGGCAACTCGTTCCGAGTCACCTCGGATGCCCAGGGCCAGCTGTGGCTGCTCCTGGGCACGGACTCGGGCTTCGAGGGGACCACCTCGCTCTACTTCGACACGATTCGTGTCGTCCTGGAGCCTGTCCAGCCATAGGGTGGGCCCGTGACGAACCGCTCTGTTCCTCCCTGGTTGATGATCTCGCGGCTGATGGGCACCGTGGCGCTCGTGGGCGCGCTGGCGGTGACCCTCAAGCCGGGCGTGGCGCCCCGCTCGCTCGGGCCCGTGCTCATCCTCGCGTTCCTGGTGCTGCGCCTGGGGAGCGAGTGGCTGCTCGCCCTCCTCTATCCGGATCCGGAAGGCCGGCACCGGCGCTCGGCGATCCTCAACACGTTGATCGCGGTGGCCGTCACGGCCTTCTGGTTCTACATCCGCAAGCGCGTCGTGATGTGACGCGCTCGAGCGGAGCTAGCCGCTAGACATTGAAGCGGAAGTGCATGCAGTCGCCGTCCTGGACGACGTACTCCTTGCCTTCCACGCGCAGCAGGCCCTTCTCCTTCACCACGGACTCGCTGCCGAGCTTGATCAGGTCCTCCCAGCGCATCACCTCGGCCTTGATGAAGCCGCGCTCGAAGTCCGAGTGAATCACGCCCGCCGCCTGGGGGGCCTTGAAGCCCTTGTGGATCGTCCAGGCGCGGCACTCCTGCTCGCCCACCGTGAAGTACGTCTGCAGGCCGAGCAGCTTGTAGCCCGCCCGCACCACCTTGTGCAGGCCCGGCTCCGTCAGCCCCGCGCTCTCCAGGAAGCCCGGCCGCTCCTCCTCGGGCAGCTGCTGGATCTCCGCCTCCATGGCCGCGGCGAGCACCACCACCTCGGCGCCCTCCTTCTGGGCCATCTCCTTCACCGCGCGCACGTGCGGCGACTCATCCTCCTTGCCGATCTGCCCCTCGGAGATGTTCGCCACGTACAGCACCGGCTTGTCCGTCAGCAGGAACAGCTCGCGGATGGCCGCGTGCTCGTCGTCCGTCAGCTTCTGCGCGCGCACGGTGATGCCCGCGTCCAGCCCGGCCTTGATCTTGTCCAGCAGCGCCAGCTCCGCCTTGGCCTCGTCCCCGGCCTTGCCGCCCATCTTCGCGTTGCGCTGGGCGCGCTCGCGGCGCTTCTCGACTGTTTCGAGATCCTTGAGGCACAGCTCCGTGTCCACCACGTCCCGGTCCCGCACCGGATCCACGCCGCCCTCCACGTGGGTGACGTTGTCGTCCACGAAGCAGCGCAGCACGTGCAGCACCGCGTCCACCTGGCGGATGTTGGCCAGGAACTGGTTGCCCAGGCCCTCGCCCTTGGAGGCGCCGCGCACCAGGCCGGCGATGTCCACGAACTCCAGCGAGGTGGGCACCTTCTTCAGGGGCTTGATGAGGGCCGACAGCTTGTCCAGCCGCTCGTCCGGCACGGGGACCACGCCCACGTTCGGCTCGATGGTGCAGAACGGGTAGTTGGCCGCCTGCGCGCCGGCGGAGGACAGCGCGTTGAAGAGGGTGGACTTGCCCACGTTGGGCAGCCCGACGATTCCGATGGAGAGACCCATGACGGTTCCTTGGAACAGCGCCTGCGGCGGGCTGCTTCCCGGCGAGCCGGGTTAGGCGCGCGGAGTGCCGCCGGGCGTGGTCGGCAGGCCCTTGACGAACTGCTCGGCCAGCGCGCGGTGCTTGGCGTCATCCATGCGCTCGTTGATGAGCTTGCTGGCCACGTCCATGGCCAAGTCCACCGCCATGGCGCGGACCTCGGCGATGGCCTTGGTCTTCTGGTCTTCAATCTCGCGGCGAGCCTGGGCCTTGAAGTCCTCGGCCTCCTTGCGGCTCTTGGCCATCAGCTCCTCGCGGTACTTCTCCACGTCCTGCTTGTTGCGGTTCATCATCTCCGCGGCCTCACGGCGGGCCTCGGCGATGGCCGTCTTCTGGTCGGCCAGGAGCTTCTCGGCCTCGGCGCGCTCGCGCTTGGCGCTCTCGATGGCGCTGGCGATCTGCTTCTCGCGCTCCTCCACCAGGGCGAGGATGGGGCCCCAGGCCTTCCAGCGCAGGACGAAGGCCACGAGGATGAAGGTGATGAGGGTCCAGAAGATGAGGCCCGGACGGACCTCCAGGAAGCTGGCGGCGAGGAGGAGGGTGTTCATCGAAGTCATCCTTCGCGGAAGGGCGGGAGGAAAAGGCGAAGATTCACGACAGGGACAGCTCGAGAGCCGGGCTCCACCGTTGGAGCGGGCTCCCGGCGCGGCGCCCGCGGAGTGCGAGCGCCGAGCCTGGGGACTCCTGCTCGACTAGGTCTTGGTGGCGAGCAGGATGCAGATCACCAGCGCGAACAGCGTGGCGCCTTCGATGAGGGCCGCGGCGATGATCATGGAGGTGCGGATGTCGCCGCCGGCGGCCGGCTGACGGCCCGTGGCCTCCATGGCGGAGGCGGCCAGCTTACCGATGCCGAGGCCGGCACCGATGATGGCGAGGCCGGCGCCAATGCCGGCGGACAGGAACGCGAGAGCGAGGTTGGTCATGGGAGCACTTCTTCTTTCTTACAGGTAGGACCCTCTTGTGGGGGGGTCGTGTCGTCCCTTTTGGACTACCTCCGGCGACCTTTCGAATCGCCGGGTTCTGGCCGGGGCCCGCTGCTGCTGAAGCCCCGCTAACTCGTGAAGTGGAGGGCTAGGCGTGGGCCCGGCCGTGGTCGTGGCTCTTGGCGCCCTCGGGGTGGCCCTCGCCGTGCTCGTGGCCATGGTCACCGTGGTGGCCCATCGCCACGCCCATGCCGATGAAGAGCGCCGAGAGCATGGTGAAGACGTAGGCCTGCACGAAGGCCACGAACAGCTCCAGGAAGTAGATGCCCATGGCGAAGGGCACGGCCACCAGGCCCACCGCCGCGCTGCCCATCATGAAGATGAGGCCCAGGAGGAAGAAGATGACGATGTGGCCCGCCAGCATGTTGGCGAACAGACGCATCGTGAGCGCGAAGGGCTTGGTGAACAGGCCGAGGATCTCCACCGGAATCATGATGGGCCACAGCCACCAGGCCACGCCGCCCGTCAGGTGGGCCAGGTAGCCGCCCACGCCCGCGGCGCGGATGGCCGCCACCTGGGTGAGGATGAAGGTCATCAGGGCCAGGGCGCACGTGACGGCGATGTTGCCCGTGGCGGTCGCCATCCAGGGGAACAGGCCGAGCATGTTCATGAAGAGGATGAAGAAGAACGCGGTGAGCAGGTAGGGCACGTAGCGCGGGCCCTCCTCCTTGCCGATGTTCTTGATGGCCAGCTCGTCCCGGACGAACAGCACCAGCATCTCGAAGAGGTTGGCGCCCGTGCCGCGCGGCACCAGCTTGGACTTGTCGCGGTTGCTCCAGATGAGGAGGGAGCCCACCAGCAGGATCGCCGCCAGGAACATCATCAGCGTGTGCTTGGTGATGGACAGGTCCAGGCAGCCCTGGGCCAGGGTGGGGATCGGCGCGCCGTGCTCGGCGGCGCCCAGGCCGTTCTCCACCGCGCCCTCACCGTGCGTGTCCGCCGGCCCCTGGCAGGCCCCCTCGTGGAAGGGGATGAAGAGCTTCGGCAGGTGGATCTCGATGGGCTCGTCGCTCCCGGGGACCTCGAGCTCGTAGTCCGTCGCGTCCGAGACGTGGTGCATGATGTACTCCGCCACGTCCGGCTTCGCCTTCTCGCCGCCCGCGGAGTGCTCCTCCGCCGCGAGCACGGTGCCCGCGAACAGACTGGCGATCAGAACCATTGCCTTGCGCATCACTCGTCTCCGCCCGCCGCCTGACGAGAGGCGGCGTTCACGTAGCTGATCTCCACCCACTGCAGCACGAAGTAGACGCCGAAGAAGCCGACCACGAAGCCCCACGGCGACATCCCTCGCGAAACGATCGCGTACAGCCCCGCCGCCACCGTCACCGCCCGGAGCCCGAACACCAGCCCCACCACCTTCAACGCGGCCTTGAGGCTGCGTTGCACCGCCCGCCGCTTCAGCGCCAGCGACACCACCCCGGTCAGCGCCGCCAACCCCGTGCCCCACATCGCCGGCCACCGGCTCTCCGGCGTCTGCGGCAGCGCCGCCGCCAGCGCCACTCCCACCACCGCCACTCCCGCCGCCACCATCGCGTGGTTCTGGAAGCTCTCCCCTGCCCCCGGCCTGTCCTTCACTTCTTCTTCCCCAGCCGGGTCATCTCATGGAGGAACCCGTAGAACCCCACCACGGTGCCCGCCACACTCAGCCCCACCAGCATCCAGGGCTTGGTCCCCAGCCAGCGGTCCAGCAGCAGCCCGCCGATCACTCCCACTATCGTCCCGCCCACCATCTTCCAGACCGCGGAGATGTAGGGCATGGCCGCCTGCATCTGCCGGGCAGTAGAGCCCAGCTCGCTGTCTTCCTGGCCCTTGTCACCCTGATCCCCGGGCTCCTCTGCCATCGGACGCCTCACCAACTCCCGGGAAAGTTTCGGGTTTCCTCCGCCACCCGCCTCGCCTGACGCCACGCGCGCGCGCCGCTTAACACTGATGACGCGGCGTGCGCAACCGCTACCGTCGGCCCGAGGGCCGCGGGCCCCAGTCCGGGTTGCGGCTACTGGAAGCCCAGCTTGAGGAACTGGATGTCGAAGGAGACAGGGAGGGTGGGAGAGCCCCCGTCGTTGGGCTCCACCATGATCTCCACCCGCTGGACATGCTTGAGGTCCAAAGCAGTGTTGCGCTCGACCCAGCCACCGGCGCTCCCCTGACCGATGGGCAGCGTGGTGGTTACCTGTCCGCCCGCCGTGGGCATCAGCGGGGTGGTCCCCCCGTCCATGACAGGCACGTAGCGGGCGTAGCCGGTGGGGCTGCACAGCAGGACAATGGGCTGCTTGTGCGGCGCCCAGGGCGGGTTGCCGATGCCGCTCATGGTCGGATCGAAGTGGATCGCCAGGGAGTTGGTGGCGCGGCTCAGGTCCCACGACTGGGGCGCCTGGAACCAGACGACGTGCGACTGGGGGCGCGAGCCGCTCCACACGTTGTTGGCGGAGAAGGACTCGGGGACGCCCCCGTCCCAGTACCGCAGGCAGCCCTGGGTGACGCCGCTGAAGCTCGTCTGTGTGTCCACCGCCCCGCGCTCGCCGGTGGCCTTCAGGTCCAGCAGGTCCGCCGGGCCTCCGCAGTCCGGCCGCTCGTCGATCCCGTTCCGGCAGTTGTTGTCCGTGCCGTCGCACACATCCAGTGCGTCCGGGTTCTTCGCGGCGTTGGAGTCATCGCAGTCATCTTTGTTGATGACGTAGCCCGAGGGCTGGACGCACGCCTGCTGCTGCATGTCCGCCCGGCCATACCCGTCCCCGTCCCCGTCGCGATACCACGTCGTGGTCACCCCCTCGTCGATGTAGCCGTTGCAGTCATCATCCATGCCGTTGCACTCCTCCACGGCGTTGGGATGGATGCGGGGGTTGAGCGGCTGGCAGTCGTTGGGGAGCGCCACCCAGCCTTGAGAGGGCTTGCACAGCACGCGGGGCTGCTTCGTGTCGCCGTAGCCGTCGTTGTCCTCGTCGAAGTAGTAGGTGCCTCCGTCGAAGCCCTCGTCGAACTGGCCGTTGCAGTTGTTGTCCAGGCCGTCGCACTGCTCGGGCGCACCCGGGAAGAAGAGGTCGCCACCGGCCGCGGGGTTGTCGTTGCAGTCGTCCGAGTTGGTGACCACCCGGATCGACTCGGGCGGGGCGCAGCGCAGCAGGGGCTGGGTGAGGTTGCCGAAGCCGTCGCCATCCTCATCGCGGAAGTAGCGGGTGGCGGTACCGCCGTCCGCGCACACGCCCCCATCCAGCACGCGGCCCAGGCACAGCGGCTCCCCCCGCTCCGAGCAGCACACCCCGTCATCGCAGACGAGGCCGCCATCTCCACACTCGGAGTCCTCCGAGCAGGTGAAGTAGCCCTGGGGCTTGGGGCTCTCGTAGCAGGCGCCCGAGAGCGCGAGGCCCAGACCGGCAAAGAGGAGGCCGAGGCTGGCCAGGCGGAACGAAGGGTTGGACATGATCAGCGCTCCGACGAGGCGAGATCGAAGACAAAGAGGCCAATGCCCACCGTGGACAAGGCCCCACCGGCACCCAGCAGCACGTTGCCGGTGCGCGCATAGCGGTCCGACTTGTCATAGGCGGCCTTGGCGTCCGGGTAGCGCGTGCACGTCCGGTCCACCCCCACGCACGGCTCGATGCGATGGAGCGCGCTCCGGGACAGTCCCCCCGCCACCAGGGAGCCCGCCAGCGCCAGCGCTCCCAGGCTGAAGGTGACGTAGGAGGCCGTGCGCAGCCCCTTGCCGCGAGAGGCCGCCCCCAGGGCACCGGCGGAGACCTCGGCGGGAGGTGTCAGGCGCAGGCGAGCGCCCTCGGGGACGAGCTCGCGCGACAGAGCGGCCTCTCCCGAGGGCAACAGCAGATCCACCTCGTGAGGCCCCGCCGTCAGCGGCACCACCGCCGAGGAGGCCGCCAGGGCCCGGCCATCCACCCGGATGCGCGCCGAGTCCGAGGCCACCACCAGGCCGCCCCAACCCTTGCGCACGAAGGGCGGCAGCAGCGCGGTCAGCGCGGGCCGCAGGGCGGACTTCAGCTCCGCGGTCGCCGCACCTGAGATCCGGCGCCGCGAGGCGCTCCCCTCCGCTCCATCCATCCAGGTGGCCTCCACCTCCAGGGTGCCTCGCCGGGCGGCGGGGGTGACGAGCAGAAAGAGCCCGTGCTCGGCTTGCGCCTCCGAGAGCAGCGCCCGGAGGCACGCGTCATCCGCGCAGCGGCGCGACACCGCCGGCACGGGATGGATGACGAGCCCGGACAGCTCGCGGGCCAGCTCCACGGAGGCTCCCAGCACGAGCTGCGCCTCCGAGGCCCCGAGCCCGCCTCCATCCAGGACGCGCACCGAGAGCTGCTCGGCGGCGGACGCAGGCAAGGCCAGCAGGAGGAGGAACAGGCGCAGGAGCGGCTTCACGAGGCCAGACTCTAGATCAAGGGCGCGAGCCCATGCCCCCCTCCTTGCAGAGTCGCCACTGCTCCCCCTCCATCACCAGCTTGAAGAGGAGTCCCTGCTTCACGGAGGACATCATGCCAAAGCCACTCCAAATCACCTCGCCTCGCTTCCAGGACGGCGAGCCCATCCCCATCGCCTTCACCGCCGAGGGAGAAGACAAGGCCCCGCCTCTTCAGTGGGGTGAGGTCCCCCACGGCACCCGGAGCCTGGCCCTCGTGGTGGAGGATCCCGACGCGCCGGATCCGCGCCACCCGCAGCGCACCTGGTGCCACTGGCTGCTCTACAACATCCCTCCCGGGACCCGGAACCTGCCCGAGGGCGCCAGCCGGGACACGCTGCCCCAGGGCGTGCGCGAGGGCCTGAATGATTGGCACCGCGCCGGCTACGGAGGCCCCTGCCCACCCATTGGCCGCCACCGCTACATCTACCGCCTCTATGCGCTAGACACCGTGCTGCCAGATCTCGGCTCGCCCACCCGCGCCCAGCTGCTCGCGGCCATCCAGGGCCATGTCCTGGCGGAGGCCCAGCTGATCGGCACCTACGAGAAGACCCACCCCCACGTCAGCGCCTGAGCCGCACGCCCTCCGGTCAACACCCGGGCGCCTGCCCTCCAGCGGTGGCTTCCCCTCGACGGGCCGGGGGTGCAATGGTGCGCGCTCGTGACGACGTCCAGCGAAGCCGGCACGCAGTACCGGCACTTCGACGCAATGCCCCTCGGCCTTGGAGTCATCCGGCAGGGGCGGGTTGTCTATGCGAACGCGTCGATGCTGGGCCTGTTGGGGTACACCGCGGAGGAGCTGGTCGGGCGCCCCGTGGACGAGCTGAGCCTGCGCTTCCCCAATGGCCCGGCGATGCTGGAGGGCTACCTGCGCCGCATGCGCGGAGAGTGGGCGCCCCCGGTGTTCGAGCTGCAGCTGAGCACTCCCACGGGAGAGCGGCGCCTGGAGCTCTCCATCACCATCGAGGGGCAGGACGCGGTGGTGCTGATGCGGGACGTGAGCGCCCGCGCCCACCACCGCATCGTGCTCCAACGTCTGGCGGAGCTGGGAGCGGGGCTGCCCGGCCTGCGCACCGAGCAGGAGGTGCTCACCCGCGTCTTCGGCGGGCTGGCGGAGCTGGGCTTTACCTTCGCCTATGTCATGCCCCAGGGCGAACAGGCGCTCCTGGAGCGGCTGTACGTGCCTGCCGAGTTCACCCAGGAGCCGGAGGGCAAGACCTGGGAACCTGGGCTGACGGGCGTCTGGTCGCCGCTGCTGGAGCGGACCTGGCGGGAGGGCTCGGCGTATGATCCCGAGTTCGCCCAGGAGGCCTCCCGCTTCCTGGCGGGAGAGCTGTCCAACGGGGTGGGGACGCGCCTGGCCGAGGCCCGGCTCCATGTGATTGGCGTCCGCATCGAGGCCAGCGGCATGCGCCGGGCGGTGCTCGTGGTGGCGGCCCCCTGGCTGCGCGAGGAGGAGCTCCCGCCGCTGCGGCTCTTCGGCGCGCAGGTGTCCGCCGCGCTCGAGGCGGCGCTCACCATCTCGCAGCTCTCCGCGCAGAACACCGCGCTCGCCGCGCTCAACCGGCTGGCCTCCACGGCGGCCACGGCCCAGGAGCCCCGGGACTTCTTCGTGCCCGGCGCCCGGGAGATCACCCGCCTGCTGGACTGTGACACCCTGGGCCTGTTCCTCCGCAAGGATGGCTCGGAGGAGATGGAGCTGGTGTACGCCCAGGGGCTGGACGACATCAGCGCCCAGCAATACGGGCGGATGCCCGTGCGCGGCAGCCTCTCCGGCCAGGCGATGGAGCAGGGCTCGGCCCTGGTGCTGGAGGTGGAGTCGGTCACCGGCGCCACGCGCGAGAACATGCTGCGCCAGGGCTACTCCACCGTGGCGGTGGTGCCGCTGCGGGTGCGCTCGCGGCTGGTGGGCACGCTGGTGGTCGCCTTCCGCAAGCGCCGCGGGCTGTCGCACCTGGAGCGCGAGACGCTCCAGGCCATGGGCGCGCACTTCGCCGCCGCCACCGAGTCCCACCGGCTGCTCACCGAGGTGCGCCGCCGCGCCGATGATCTGGCCCTCATCCATGAGGTGAGCCGCAACATGGTGGCCACCCGGGAGATGGACCTGCTGATGCAGATCGGCGTGAAGGGGCTGGCGCTGATCGCCCGCGCCTCGGATGCCTTCCTGCTGCTGCTGGACGCCACGGGGCAGCGGCTGGAGATTCGCTCCTCGGTCCGCCAGCTGGAGCAGACGCTCGGGTACTCCATCCCCCTCTGCCCCCCTGACAGCTCCGCCTCCGCGAAGGCGCTCCAGACGCGCGCACCTGTCGTCGTGACGGACGCGGAGAACGAGCCGGGCTTCCATCCGGATGCCCGCAGCCTGCTGCATATCACCGCGGGGCTGGCGCTGCCCCTGGTGGTGCGCGACCGCGCCATCGGGGTGGCCATCATCATCGAGACGCGCGAGCCGCGCCGCTTCACGGAGTCGGAGGTGGAGCGCGCCTCCGCCATCACCAACCAGCTCGCTCTGGCGCTGGAGCAGGCCCGCCTCATCGAGGATCTCAAGCAGAGGAACGCGGAGCTGGCTCGCACCCAGGAGCAGCTCGTCCAGCGCGAGCGGCTCGCGGCGCTCGGCGAGCTGGCCGCGGTGGTGGCCCACGAGGTGCGCAACCCGCTGGGCGCCATCTTCAACTCCGTCTCCTACATCCGCAAGCTCATCGGCGCGGCCAACCCCGCGCTGCCCATGGTGGAGATCGTCGCCGAGGAGGCGGACCGGCTCAACCGCATGGTGGATGATCTGCTGTACTTCGCGCGCCCGCCCTCGCCCACCCCCGCGCTCCTGCCGCTGCGGCGGCTGCTGGAGGAGACCGTGCACACGGCGCTGGCGGATGCCACGGGCAAGGTCGAGGTGGTGTGGGCGCTGGAGACAGAGGTACAGGTGCTGGTGGACGAGCGGCAGATCCGGCAGGCCTTCCTCAACCTGGCGCTCAACGCCGTGCAGGCCATGCCCGAGGGCGGCATGCTGCGGGTGGGCGTGCAGCGCCCCGCGGGCGCGCGGGCCGAGGTGCAGGTGGAGTTCACCGACACCGGCACGGGCATCCCCGAGGACGTGCGCGCGCGCATCTTCGAGCCCTTCTTCACCACCAAGGCGCAGGGGACGGGGCTGGGGCTGGCGCTCGTCAAGCGCATCATCGAGTCCCACTCGGGCCGCTTGTTGCTCGAGTCGGAGCCGGGCCGCGGCACCACCTTCCACGTCCTCCTCCCCCACGAGCCCGAGTCCGCCCAGCCGGTGATCCAGCCCGGCGCCTGACGCATCAAGACAAGCCCGGGGTCGACCCGCCGCGTCGTGAGCTCGCGCGTTCCAAAGTTGATGAGTGATTCAGGAATCAGCTGATCATTTCACGCGAGGTGTTAGCTTCCCGCGCCTCCAACACAGAGGGAGGGCTCATGCGGAAGCAGCGTCTTGGAAGTCTCGTCGGTGGACTGCTGGTCCTGGCTGTCCTGGGGTGCGAGGACCTGGCTTCACACGAAGCGCCGCCGGCGGAGGCGCCCGAGCTGGGACATCTCCAGAGCGGGCTCACGGCGGTGGCCAGCTTTGGAAGCAACCCCGGCAACCTGAAGATGTGGAAGTACGTGCCGGCCGGCCTGCCCGCGAACGCGCCGCTGGTGGTCGCCATGCACGGCTGTACCCAGTCGGCGGATGCCTATACCGCCGCTGGCTGGAACGCGCTGGCGGACGTGCTCAAGTTCTACGTCGTCTACCCGGAGACCAATAGCTCCAACAACCAGAACAGCTGCTTCAACTGGTTCGAGCCCACGGACATCGCGCGAGGCCAGGGCGAGGCGCTCTCCATCAAGCAGATGGTGGATCAGATGAAGCTCGATCACTCCATCGACTCGAGCCGCGTCTTCGTCACTGGCCTGTCCGCGGGCGCCGCCATGACGCACGTGATGGCGGCCACCTACCCGGATGTGTTCGCCGCCGGGGCGGTGATGTCGGGCATCCCGTACCAGTGCGCCACCACCATGAATGACGCCTTCACCTGCATGAGCCCGGGCGTGGACAAGTCGCCCACGCAGTGGAGGGACCTGGTGCGCAACGCCTTCCCCAGCTACACCGGGCCCTACCCGCGGATGTCCATCTGGCACGGCACCTCCGACTACACGGTGAAGAACACCAACCAGCAGGAGGCGGTGGACGCATGGACCTCGGTGCAGGGCATCGACGGAACGGAGGACGTCAGCGAGACGGTCGCTGGCTACCCCCACAAGGTCTACAAGGACACGGCGGGCAAGGCCCTGGTGGAGACGTACGCCATCACCAGCATGGGCCACGGCACGCCCATTGATACGAAGTTCAAGTTCCCCAACTCCACCGTGGCGTGCGGCACGGCGGGCGCCTACATCCTCGACGCCGGCATCTGCTCCACCTGGTACGCGGCGAAGTGGTTCGGGCTCGACAACTCGGACGCCGTCGCGCCCACCGTCAGCCTCTCCGCGCCCGCCAACGGCGCCAGCGTGAGCGGCACCGTACAGGTGACGGCCACCGCCTCGGACAACGTCGGCGTGTCCAAGGTCGAGTTCTTCATCGACAACACCCTGGTGGGCACCGACACCGCCTCGCCGTACGCGTACTCGTGGAACAGCGCCGCCTCCACCAACGGCACCCACGTGCTGAAGGCCCGGGCCTCGGACGCCGCCGGCAACACGGCCACCTCCGCCAATGTCTCCGTCACCGTCACCGGCGGCATCTCCGACACCACGCCGCCCACCGTGAGCCTCGCCTTCCCCACCGCGGGCTCCACCGTCGCGGGCGCCGTGGACATCACCGCCAACGCCTCGGATGACATTGGTGTGACGAAGGTCGAGTTCCTCGTGGATGGCACGGTGGTGGGCCAGGGCGTGTCCGCGCAGCAGGCCGGGCCCTACGTGTTCAACTGGAACACCACCTCGTACGCCACGGGCAGCCACACGGTGCAGGCCCGCGCCTCCGACGCGGCGGGCAACACCGCCACCTCCGCCGCGGTGTCGGTGACGGTGGATCAGAACTCGGTGCGCTTCACCGAGCACTTCTCCGGCCCCAGCGGCCCGGACACCACCAATACCACTTGGGACATTACCCAGTGGACCGTGGATCCCAGCGACCAGATGGGCAGCACCAGCAGCAAGTCCATCCTCGGCTCGGCGCTGCCCGCCTTCAACACCGTCACCAAGACGGCCACCTACACCAGCCTCGCGCTCACCGCCAACCCGCGGCTCACCTACTGGCGCAAGCTGGATCTCTATGGCGCCAACATCTCCGCCTCCGCCGCCTTCAAGGTCATCGTCAATGACGGCACCGACCACGTGGTGGACTCGGCGACCAAGAGCGGCCTGGGCCCGCTGGCCGAGGCCACCTGGACGCAGCGGGCCAACATTGATCTGTCCGCGTATGCCAACAAGACCGTCACGCTGAAGTTCGTCGCCACCGCCACGGACACCGGCTCCAACACCAGCCGCGCCAAGGCGTGGGTGGACAGCATCACCGTGGGCCCGGCGAGCACCTCCGCTGACACCACCGCCCCCACCGTGAGCCTGACGGCCCCCACCAACGGCGCCACCGTGAGCGGCACCGTCGACGTGGCGGCGAGCGCCTCGGACTCGGCGGGGGTGAGCAAGGTCGAGTTCTACGTGGACGGCGCCCTGGCCAGCACCGACACGGCCTCGCCCTTCGTCTTCACCTGGAACACCGCGGGCGTGGCCAACGGCAGCCACGCGCTCATGGCCAAGGCCTACGACACGGCGGACAACATCGGCGTGGACAACGCCACCACGGTGACGGTGAGCAATGCCGGCGGCGGGACGACCACCGCCACCTTCTCCAGCATCGCGGCGGATGACGGCTACGTGAAGGCCAACGCGGACGGCTCCGCACCGGCGGTCGGCACCTTTACGACTCCCGCCCTCGGCAAGGGCACGGACGGCAAGTTCAACCGGTCGTTCTTCTCGTTCGATACCTCCTCGATTCCGGACACCGCCACCGTCACGCGCGCCTCGCTGAAGGTGACGTTCTCCTCGGCCTCGGGAGATCCGTGGGCGGACCCCGCGGGCAACACCTTGAGCATTGATCTGCAGAACGGGACGTTCGGCACCGCCGCCACCGAGACGACGGACTACAGCGCCACCGCCACCGCCACCGGCGTGGCCAACATCATCAAGTTCACCAGCGGCACCCAGAGCTCCACCGACTTCAACGCCGCGGGGCTGGCCGCCATCAACAAGACGGGCAAGACGCAGGCGCGCCTGCTCTTCCCCCAGAACCCCGCCGGCACCTCCTACCTCTTCGTCACCGAGGGAACCGGCGCCGTGCTGACAGTGGAGTACAAGTAGCACGTGCGGCACGGAGCCGTCCCCTGGGCCCACGGGGACGGCTCCTGGCCTGGCTGATCCAGGAGAGCCGGCGCGCCGCCCCGCGAAGCGGATCCGCTGGAATTCCCCTGTCCTGTTTTCGGACAGGCACTGGAGCCTGGATTATCCACTCTTCCGGAATTCCAGGGCTTGGGTTCAAACCACTGTTTTCCCTCGTAAATCCCGAGAAAAAGCGGTTTTAGCTCCCAACACCTACATTACAGCCAGCTCGATATGGTGCAGCCTTGTCGTAGTCACCAATTGTCCTACCGAGGCACCCCCCTCTTGAGCAGCTGAGGATTTTCAAGCACTTGCGCGGAGGCCTTGCCCCTTGGGGGGGTTGGCACGTCGCCTGCTTAAAGGGAATGCGAGCCCCCAACCAATCCCCCCGGGGAGGAGAGCCCCCACCATGAATCCTTTCACGCTGAAGCGGTTCACACTGACCTCCCTGATGATGCTGGCCGCGGCCGGCTGCGGAGGTGCGGCGACTTCGGATGAGCAGCCGCAGGCCCCCGACACCCAGACCGAGGACAACTGGAACCCTGAGGAGCAGGCCACGACCGCCAGCACCGCGCAGGGCGCGCTCCTGTTCACCAAGGAGACCTTCAAGGGCAACGGGCGCACCTGCTCGACCTGCCACTCGCTGACCACGGGCACCCTGACTCCGGCCCAGGCGCAGGCCGCGTACGCGAGGAACCACAGTGATCCGCTGTTCCGCGCCCTGGACAGCGACACTGGCAACGGCGCCAGCTACAGCAAGCTGCTGAACGACGCCACGGTCACCGTGACCATCCCGCTGGTGGCCAACGTCCGGCTGGCCAACTCCACCGCCCGCAGCGTCACGCTGCGCCGCGGCATCCCCAGCACCTTCGACAACCCGAAGCTTGACCCGGTGATCATGCTGGACGGCCGCGAGCCCACCCTGCAGCACCAGGCGATGGACGCCGTCGCGGGCCACGCCCAGGGCGGCCGCGTGCCGACCACGACCGAGCTGAACGCCATCGCGGACTTCGAGAAGGCGCTCTTCTCCTCGGCGAAGATGGCGACCTGGGGAGCCACCGGCACGCCTGCGGCGCTGCCCGAGGGCACCACGGACTCCGAGAAGCGCGGCAAGGCCTGGTTCGCTCCGAACGCCCTGTGCGGCGGCTGCCACGGCGGCCCGGCGCTCAACGCGACGACGCAGTTCAACCTCCCGGGCCTGCCGACCGGCGACCGCTACGCCTTCGCCTTCGTCTCCCAGTTCAACTTCGCGGGCAACCCCACGCAGGAGTACATCGTCACGAACCCGGACGGCACGGAGAGCCACGTGGTGTCGCCTGACCCGGGCCGCCTGCTCATCACCGGCAACATGTTCGACGCCGACACCTTCACCATGACGTCGCTGCGCAACATCAAGAACACGGCGCCCTACTTCCACGACAACTCGGCCAAGGATCTGGCGGGCGTGCTGCGGCAGTACAAGGCCGTGACGGACATGCTCGGCATCCCGATGAGCGACCAGGACCAGGCGGACATCATCGCCTACATGAAGCTGCTGTAATCCCCGCCTAGCGCGGCAGCAGCCGCGCGGCGGCCCACAGCACAGCCTTTCCGACCCGGCGCATGAGTTCCATGCGCCGGGTTTTTGTTTGTGGCCCCTGCGCCGGCTGCTCCCAGTCGAAGCTGCGGAGCCGAGTCAGGAAGCCCTGCCGCACGCACCCCTCCAGGCTGAAGACGTGCAGGTCCGCGCACCAGAGCCGGGCCCGCCGCAAGTCCCGGGAGAGCTCGTCCCAGGAGAGCGGCGGCGCCGCGCCGGCCCCGGGTAGCTCCACGCCGCCGCCCGTGCTGCCCACGCCGATGGAGCCCGCCTGGGCGCCGTAGCTCTCCAGCAGGCTCACGCCGTGAGGGCGCACGAAGCTGGAGTAGAGCATCAGCACCTCGCGATCCGCCGGCAGGTCCACCACGCCCAGCAGCCGCTGCAGCAAGGTGGAGCGGGCCTGGCGCTCGTCGACGATGAGCGGGAGCTGGTAGGTGTCCACCCGGTAGCCATCCTCCCGGATGCGCGCCACCAGCGCGCCGTAGGCGTCCCGGGCCTGGCGCAGCCGCTCGCTCCCACGAAGTCTGCGCAGGAGCGCGGGGAGCTCGCGCCAGCCCCGGGCCAGCAGCCGCCGCAGCTCGTGGAGCTCCGGCTCGATGTCGAGGCCCACGCCGCCCCAGCGCAGCTGGTGCGCGGCGGTCCACTGGCGAAAGGCCGTGTAGCGGGCGGCGGCCTGGGGTGCGTTGTCCAGGTTGAACCAGTAGCCCTGCTCGGCGGGCAGGAGCTGCCAGGCGATGACGGGGATGCCAGCCTCGTGGAGGCGCCGCACCACGGCCGCTCGCTGCTCACTGAGGTCCAGCAGGCCCAGGCTGACGGAGGCCCTCAGCGCCGCGAGGTGCTCGAGGAGCGCGGGGTCCGCGAAGAGGGCCTGCAGGGGCCCGGCTCCCAGCTCGCAGAAGAAGGTGAGGCGCGGAGGAGTCATTCCGGCAAGCTCGAGGATCAGCTCGAGAGGTAGACGTCGCCGAAGCCCTCTTCGACGGTGTACTCGCCCTTCTCCATTGCCCTCGCGTAGCGCTCGAAGAACTCCGTGAGGCTCTTCGCCTCGAGCGAGAGCGGCGGCGCATCCTTCGCGACCCGGAACACGCGCCCTGTGCCGGCGTGGATCACCAGGTGATCGCTGTCGCGCGTCCCGAAGGGGATCCACCGCTCGTCCGCCTCTGCCTTTCGCAGCTCGGCGTCCTCCACCATGTCCTCGTCCTCGAGCATCCAGCGCACGGAGAGCAAGACGTCTTCGCGGACCCCGAGCGCGTCGCGGCTGCCGAGCAGATCCAGGCTCCCGATGAAGCCGTTCTGCTCCCTGCGCTGGCCGTCGTGAAGCTTCCAGAGCTCGACGAGCTCGGCGGGGAGCGCGAAGCCCAGCTTCTTCTCGGCCTTCGCGAGCGCCGCGTCGCTCACCCCCGAGGCCAGGTTCTTGACCAGGACCTCCGCGCCGTTCTTGTTCATCCAGGCCTTCGCTCGCTCGATCGCCTTGGCCAGGCGCGAACCGCCGCTGCTCGTGTCCGCCGGCTTCGACGCCTTGGGCGCCAGCCTGGCAGTGGACGCTGCCTTCGCGCTCCCGCTACCGGCGAGGGTGTAGCCCTTCCGGGTCTTTTCGGCGATCAGCGCGTCGTGCGCCTTCTTCGCGGCCTCCGCGCTCGCGAACGACTTGAGCTGCGTCTGACCCGTGCTGCCGATCCGGCCGTACGTCACGCGGAACGACGTGCCGCTCAGTTCGATCTGCCAGAACTTCTTCGTCCTGCCCTCGATCAGCTCGTAGCGTGGCATGATGATTCGCGATCATATAGCCGATCGGACAAGGCCCTGTGCGGAGCCAGTGGTGAGCAGGCGAGCCTCATTCGTGCAGCGCCCTGCCTACCGCCACGGCTTCGCGCGCTTCTCCGCCTCGGCCAGGTCCACCCGGACGTAACTGCGCCCGCGGCCATCGAGCCCGACCCACAGCGACTCGGGCGTCTTCACGTAGGTGGTCGCGCCAGCCCACTCGGTTCCTCGTTGCACCAGCGGATCCAGATCGAAGCTGCGCGGAGGCTGATCCGCCGAGAGCAACCCGAGATGATCGCCCCAGTGCAGCCACAGCCCGCCGTCCGCGCGTTCGCCGAGACCATAGACCTGCGACATCTTCCGCAGGGCATGGATGCTGGTCGATTGCTCGCCGCCCTTCGCCAGGTAACGCCGGATCTCCAGCCGGTCCGGCTTCTCGTCCCAGTGCTCGACCAGCTCGATGAAGTCATTGTCCCGGGTCAGCAGCCACTGCGGCCCCAGGCTGCTGTGGTTGGGCAGGGGGCGGTAATCGCCCTTGGCGTCGCCCCACCGCCAGCGCACGAGCCCGCGGCCGCCATCGGGCCAGAGCTTGCCCTCGTTCTTGGTCAGCCGCACGACCAGGGCCAGGCGTTCGTCATTGCTGCCACGGACGAGCGCCGCCTGGGAGAGGTAGACGTTCGCGCCGAAGCCATCACCGCCGAGCAGCGTGTGCTTCTTGATTCCGCTGTCGGTGATCTCGTAGGCGACGATGGCGACGATGGGCATGCACGTGGAGTCGGCGCATTCCTGCCCTGGGTACTTGGGCATCGCGAAGACCACACCGCGCTTCGATTCGTACAAGCGGTAGGCGAAGTCCTCGCGGAACAGCAGCTTCGGCTCGGCGCTCCCGTCGAGCGACAGCCTGTAGGCCTCCGTCGTCCAGCTCGAGTAGTAGAACCGCACCGGCTCCGGCACGCTGCGGGACGGTGGCGCTTTGACCTGGCCCGACATGATGACCAGGGCCTCACGGCCGTTCGGCAAGAACGACAGGTGCTCCAGGTGGGACTCGCCGGTCGTCGCCGACCCCGCCGCCGGTTTCGGGAACGTCACGTGCTGCCCATTCGAGAAGAAATGGATGTGGGGATCCTGTTCCCAGGCCGCCAGGATGCGCCCGCTGTCGTCCGCCGCCACCCGGTAGAGGTTGTCCTTCGGGATCGCGTGCAAGGTTCGCCAGCGCCGCTCTCCGTTCCGGAGCTGGCGCAGGGCCCCGCCGCCAATCGAGAAGAGGCCGCCGGCCATCTGGCGCAGGGTCGCGGCGTTGTTGAGCCGGTCGCTCGTGCTCGTGTCCTTGGGATCGTAGCCGGCGTATTCGGAGTCGATGCGCTCCTGGAGGGTGCCCGGCGGCCACGGAATCGCGCGCTTCTCGATGTCCGCGAAGTCGACCCGGACGTAGTGCCGGTTGCTGTCATCGATGCCCACCCACAGCTGCTCGGGAGTCCCGGCGTAGACGTCGCTGCCGGCCCATTCGGAGCGCCGGGGCAGCAGCGAAGCCAGCGGATAACTGCGCGGCGGTTTGCCGGGTGAAATGAGACCGACGTGATCACCCCAGTGCAGCCAGAGCGTGCCGTCGCGGCGTTCGCCAAAGCCGTGAAGTCCCTCGTCCACCTTCTGCAACTCGCCGAGGTTGGCGAGCTGCTTCTCGCCCTCCCACAGTTCAATCAGACCGGACCGGACCCTGAGCTCGATCAACCTGCCTGAGCGGGTGAGGAGGAACCTGGTGCGATCGTAGTCCGGGGGAAAGGGACGCGGGCTCCGGGTGGGCTTGGCGTCTCCGTAGCGCCAGCGCAGCAGCTCGAGCCTGCGCGCGGTCGCGACGTCGAGGAGCACCGCCAGCTCTTGATCGCCTGCGACGCGCACCCCCTTGATGCCGCGGACCTCGAGCTCGTCAGCGCGGAACAAGGTCTTCCGGTTCACGCCAGCCGGCGTTATCTCGTACGCGACGATCTCGGCGAGGCGGCATTCGCGCTGATCGCATTTCTGGGTCGGATCCTTCGGCATCGCGAACACCGCGCCGTGAGGTGAGCCGTCCAGTTGATAGCCGTGGTCGACCCGGAACAGGAGCGTGCCAGCGGCATTGGCGGCAAGCGGGACCCGGTAGACGGCGGTCGACCGGCTGGGACCCTGATAGCGGTCGGTCTTCAGCGTCACGGTGCCCGTCATGAACACCAGGGCGTGTCGGCCGTCCGGCGAGAACGCGAGGTCGGCGATCTGGAAGTTCTGCACGTCGGCCGGCGCCTGGGGCTTGGGGAAGGAAACCACCTGGGTCTGCCCCGGCGTGATGAAGTGGATGAGGGGCTCCTTCGACCACGCCGCCAGCAACCGGCCCGAGTCGTCGGCTGTCACCCGGTAGAGGTCGTCGCCGGGCACTTCATGCAGCGGCTCCCAGCGGCGCGCCCCCGGCGTGAGCCGGCATAGGGCCGGGCCACCGATCGAGATGAGACCGGTGGCGGTGGGCAGCAACGTCGCCACGCCGCGAAGGAGGAGAGGGGTGCTGGCGTCGCACCTCTCGCCCCCCGCGCCCTCTGCCCGTGCGATCGAGGCCGCGAGCAGGATCGCCAGACATATGCCCAGGCTTCGCTCGAAATGACTCATTCAAGGCGAGCGTATCATGCGCCCCTTGATCGGCCCGTGCGCCACATAGAGCTGACCGGCGGGGATGCTGTACGGCTTGAACGGGAATGATCGCTTGGTTTTTTTTTGGCCTTGTTGTGGGTTCGATTGCCGCCGCCGGTCGGCTACACTGGCCCATATGCCGAGGCTGCTTGCGATCCCCTTGTTGTTGACGCTCGCAATGCTGGGGTGCGCAGTCGGAGCAGGCGGACGCGGAGGAGAACTCTACCAAGCGGCACCCGTCTCCGGCCCTGTTCTGCCACCGCCAACCGAGGGGCATGTGGCGACGTTCTGCGAGCTGAACCCGGAAGCCTGCGTGGAGCCACTGCCTGCCCCAGAGCCTGGGGAGTCCGAGACCACAGCGGACCCATGGAAGTCCTTCGCATGCATCCAGGCGTGCCAGGCAGGCAGCGGGGCGATGGAGAAATTCTGCGAGAACCTGCCAGGAAGGACGAAGCGCCAGCAGAAGCTCAAGGCCCTTTGCTTTGGCTCGTGCTACACGGGCAAGGCCGCATGCCTCGTATTCTGCCGGGCCTACTTTGGTCCCCCCAGGAACCCATGAGGTTGCGCTCCATGCCTGAGAAAGATGACGACTGGCGTCCGAAGCTGCGGCGGATTGAAGATCCGATTGCAGAGGATTGCTGGGAATACGTCACTGCGGAGGGCAAGCCGCGTATCTCAACGCTCCGGGTGGGCCGGCCCGTGCACTTCCCCGAGCGGCGGCTCTGGTACTGCCCGGTCCTCATCGAGGGCTACACCCGACCTCGGATCAGACCGATCTTTGGCATGGGGCCTGTGGACGCGCTGATGAACGCGATGAGCTTCGTCCGGAGGTTCTTCGAGGAGAATTTTGAGGTTTTGCCTGGAGCCAAGCCAGCAAGTCCCCAGCGGTCCACGCTGCGGAGGAAGTCCCAGAGAAGACACCAGGGGAAGACTCGGACCCATCGGTTGAAATAATGCGAGCTGGTGATGACCTCTCGAAGCCCCCTCATTCTCAACGTCTATGCGCCTGCGCTGGTGGGGGACGACCACCGCACACTCGCTGCCGGGGGCTGCCTGCCCTGAAGCTCTTCGAGCACATCCGCTCGCCCGAGATTCCCTATTATCTTGGGTGGCTGAACTCCTGGTCTGCCGCTGCCGCGAAAGCCATCGGGTTCCCGGACCCGGCCCGCGACGCCGAGCTGCTCACGCGAGCGCGTCTCACGCCGTCGGGCGGGTGGCTCGTGCAGCTCACGGAGACGCCGCTCGACCTCGACACCCCCTCCCACCTGGACGCGCTAAAACGGGCCTATGCGCGCTTCCCGAAGATCGGCGGGCGCTCTTCCCCTTGAGCGAGAGGTTTCGCACCGCCCGGCGCGGGTTCGAAACCCGCCGCCTCCACGCAGAGCCATCCGCCGCTCCGAGCAGCTCGCCCGGCTCACGGAGCGGCTGGCTCTGCGGTGCAGGAACCCCGGTCAGCTACCTCCCGGCTGGCGCATTCTTCGCGAAGGGCGCCATCTGCGCAGCCAGCGCCTTCTGGAAGGTCGGCCGCGCCTCGCACCGCTGGCGGTAGGCCTCGAGCACCGGCATCTTCTCGAGCAGATCCGTCTGGCGCAGGATGCGCAGCACCGTCGTCATGAGCAGGTCGCCCGCGGTGAAGCGATCCTCGAGGTACTCCCGCCCTTTCAACCAGCCCGCCAGGGCCTCAAGCCGCGCCTGCGCCGCCGCCTGCGCTGACGGCCGGCGCAGCTTCGCCCACTCCTCGTTGGCGTAGAACGCGTCGAG
The DNA here is from genome assembly GCF_045802625.1 of Hyalangium sp. Classification (NCBI taxonomy): domain Bacteria; kingdom Pseudomonadati; phylum Myxococcota; class Myxococcia; order Myxococcales; family Archangiaceae; genus Hyalangium; species Hyalangium sp. The sequence goes on from NZ_JBJMQP010000153.1 coordinate 62,744, forward strand.
CGCGGTGAAGTTCTGCAGGTGCGGCTCCATCGAGTTGATCGCCGCGAACATCCACGTCTTCGTGCGCGCCCGAGCCTTCGGCTCGGAGGGCATCAGCACCTCGGAGCGCTCGGCGATGTGCAGGACGATCGCGCCGGACTCGAAGAGCTCCAGCCCGTCCTCTTCATAGACGGGCACCTGTCCGAAGGGCTGCATGCGGCGATAGCTCTCGGACTTCTGGTCCTCTGGCCCGATCAGCCGCTCCTCATAGGCAAGCCCCGCCTCTTCGAGCGCCCAGCGCACGCGAAGATCTCGCACCAGGCCCTGAGCAAAAGGCGGTACCCAACGGAATGCGGTGACTCGGATCATGATCGTCTCGCTTTCTCACTCGGTATGGGAATGCAGGCTGCCGCCCGCCGACTCTAACTGGTCCCAGTCGGCTCCCATGAAGAACGTGCGAGATCTGCGCGAAGGAGGGCGTCTTCCGCGGCGCGCTCAGCGGATCTTCACGGTCACCCGGCGGTGGCCGTACATCGCCCGGCTCTGCTCCTGGCTGAAGCGAGAGCGATCCCAGTGGCGCTCGCGTGCGGTCCGTGACGGTTCACTGCCCCCGCCCGGGCCTTTCGCAGGCTCCTGGGCCGCCCTGCTCCGCGCGTCGAGCGCCTGACGCCTCACGGGATCACTCAGGCACTCATAGGCCTCCTGGATCTCGAGGAACCTGGCCGCGGACTCGGCTCGCGCGTCCCGGTCCGGGTGGTACTGCTGCACCAGCTTCAGATAGGCCCGGCGGATCTCTCGCGGATCCGTTGTCTGGGAGACGCCGAGTACCTCGTACGGGTCCTTCATTCCGGAAATCTAGGGAGGCTCCTCCAGCCGTGCAGCCCACGGTTCAGCGAGTGAACGTCTGCGTCTGGTGTGAACCGTGAGGTGTAGGACCCGGTCACGAGAGGCATGTCTGGGTATGCCAGGCAGCCGTCTGGAATGAAGGCTTGCAGGCACAGCGTGCTCGAAGCGATGACCTTCGGAAGGGGCTGGCCAGGGCGCGCCGTGCCTGGAAAGCTCGCGCGCATCCACGTTCTCGCAAGGAGACGGTCCATGAAGTTCAGCCTCAACCCCGCAACGGAGAGCGCGCTGTACCTGACCCGCACCTTCAACACGCCCAAGGACAAGGTGATGAAGGCGTGGATGGAGGCGGGGGCTCTCCAGAAGTGGTGGGGGCCCATGGCCTCGGTGGACTGGAAGCCGCAGGTCGGCAACGCGTTCCGGTTCGACTATCCGCTGGTCGCTGGAGACAAGGCCGCCGTGGTGGGCGAGTTCCGCGACATCTCCGAGGACATGCTCGTGCTGTCCTGGGTGGGCGAGGGCGGAAAGAAGGCGCTCGGCGGGACGCTGGTCACGGTGGAGTTCCGCAAGGTGCCCAAGGGCACGGAGCTGGCGCTCACGCACGAGCTGCTGCCCACGGGGGCCGCCCGCGACGCGCAGCGCACCGAGTGGCTGGGCCGGCTCGAGCGCCTGAGCCAGACACTGGCCTGACACTCCCGCTCCGTCAGCCCCAGGCGGCTGCCACTACGGGCTGCCTTTGGACAGCGGAGCCTCTGGGCCGTTCCGGGCGAACGTGGCGATACGGTCGATCAACACCGGCCAGGTGCGCTCCAGCAGATCATTGTGGTGCGCGCCGGGCACCACCTCCACCGTGGCATGGGGGAACAGGCGCCCCAGCCGCTGGCCCATCTCCACGGGGATGACCTCGTCCTGATCTCCGTGGAGGATGAGCACCGGGATGCCAATGGCCGGCGCCTTCGCGGCGCTGTCCATCGGGTCTCTCACCAGGAGCCGCGTGGGCAGGAACGAGAAGACGAGGTTCGCCATGTCCACCACGGAGGTGAAGGGCGCCAGCAGCACCATCCGCGCCCCACGGCCGCGCCTGGCCATCTCCACCGCCACGCCTCCGCCCACGCTGCGGCTGCTCAGCACCGTGGACTCAGGCCCCACCCCCGAGGCTCTCAGGTCCGCGAGGGCCACCTCCGCGGCCTCGTACAGCCCCTTCTCGCTCGGGGTGCCGGGGTTGGTGCCGTAGCCCGGGTACTCCACCGCCAGGAAGCCCACGCCTCTCTGGTGCAGCGCCTCGCCCAGCTCCACCAGCTGGGAGATCTGCTCCCCGTTGCCGTGGAAGTGCACCATCGTCGGCAGGCCCGGCTCGGCCGGCAGGTGCAGCACGTCCACCACCGGCCCGCCCGGCGGCGAGAGCCTCCGGAAGCCGGGCCTGTGCGGCGGCTCCTGCAGGGGGCTGCGCGGCGCGGGGAAGAGCATCGAGCGCTGGAGCGCGAAGGCCGCCCCCATCAGCCCGAGGTAGCCCAGCGCCAGAATCGAGAAGAAGCCCACCAGCACGCGTTTGATCCGGATCATCCTTGCCCCGCTCCATTATTGGGCGAGCAGCCACACCACTCCAAAGCCCGCCGCGGACGCGGCCAGGAAGAGGCCCAACGCCAGCCAGACCCAACGCCGCCGGGCCTGTGCGCCCGTCTCCACCGTGGGAGTCGGAATCTCCTCCTCGTCCTCCTCGATGGCGCGCACGAGCGGCGGCCGGCGCGCCTCCACCATTCCCACCTCTGGCTCGCCCTCCACGTCCATGCCGAAGCTGACGTGGGCCTCGCGCGTCTCGCGGCGGCCCACCGGGAGCGGCTTGCCCGTGGGAGCCGCCTGGGGGGTGTCCTCCGCGGGGACGAAGTCCTCGGGCGCCTCCAAGCCGCTGTGCTCGAAGGCGAGCGCGGTGGGCGGCGCCAGCTTCGGGGGGATGGTCTGCTCGGTGAGCGAGCGCGAAGGGTCCTTGCCCAGCAGCTGCGCGAGCACCGCGTCCTCCGCCGCCTTCTCCTCGGCGAACACCTCGCACATGAGGCGCGCCACGTCCGCGTCGCTCACCTCGGGCGCCAGCTTCGCCTTGATGCGCGCCAGCTCCGCCCCGAGCACCGAGGCATCCGGGTAGCGCTCATCCGGCTCGGTGGACAGGGCGCGCATCAGCACCGCGTCCACGGACTTGGGGACTCCCTCGCGGAAGCGGCTGGCCGGCTCCCACTTGGGGTAGGCCGCCTTGCGCCAGCGCTCGAGCGGCTCGCCCTTCTGCGGCAGCGCCTGCCACGCGAACAGCTCCCACAGCACCACGCCCGCCGAGTACACGTCCGCGCGCCGATCCACGAACTTCTTCCGCGCCTGCTCCGGGGACATGTACGTGAGGTTGCCGATGACGACTCGCGGCGCCGTCTGCTGCTCCTTCAGCGTGGACTGCGAGGCACCGAAGTCGATGATCTTCAGCTCGCCGTCGTAGGAGATGCAGATGTTGGCCGGGGACAGATCCCTGTGCACCAGGTGCAGCGGCTGGCCCGAGCCGTCCTTCGCGTCATGAGCGTAGGCCAGCCCCTCGCACAGCCGGATGCCGAGCTGGAGGATGACGCCCGGCGGCATGAGCTGGACCCGCTGGCGCATGCGGTAGGCCAGCCGGCTGAGCGTCTTGCCCTGCACGTACTCCATGGCCAGGTAGAGCTGCCCCTCCACCTCGCCCATGGCGTAGACGCGGGCGATGTTGGCGTGCTGCAGGTGGACCACCACCCGCGCCTCGTCCCGGAAGCGGCCGATGAACTGCTTGTTCTCCATCAGCCGCGGCAGCACCTTCTTCACCACGCACGCGCGGCGCGGAGACTCCTCGCGAGCCAGATACACCTCACCCATGCCCCCGGCGCCAATGCGCCGCGCCAGGGTGTAGGGACCGAACCGGAACGGCCCCTTCTGGGGCTCGGGCTCGCGGGGACTAGCCAAGCGCGCGGAAGGCCTTTCGGGCCGCGGCGAGGATGTGCGCCACCTCCGGCTCGCCGATGGCCAGCGAGACGAACGCCGCCTCGAACTGGCTCGGCGGCAGGTAGACGCCCTCGTGCAGCATGGTGTGGAAGAACTTCGAGAAGCGCGCCGTGTCCGCCTTCTTCGCGCTGCCGTAGTCGTACACCGGGCTGTCGGTGAAGAAGACGGTGAACATGCTGCCCACGCGGTTGAGGGTGATGGGCACTCCGGCCGACTTCGCCTCGGCCTTCAGCCCCTCCTCCAGCATGGCGCTGATCTGCTCCAGGCGCTTGTAGGTGCCCGGCGCCGCCAGCGCCTTGAGGCACGCCAGGCCCGCCGCCACCGCCACGGGGTTCCCCGACAACGTGCCGGACTGGTACACCGGCCCCTCGGGGGCGATCTTCGCCATGATGTCGCGCCTGCCACCGTACGCGCCCAGCGGCATGCCGCCGCCCGCCACCTTGGCGAACGTCGTCAGGTCCGGCCTCAGCCCGTACAGCTCCTGCGCTCCGCCGCGCGCCAGCCGGAAGCCCGTCATCACCTCGTCCAGCACCAGCAGCACGCCGTGCTTGTGGCACAGCTCCTGGAGCTCCTTGAGGTAGTTCCCCTTGGGGATCAGCACGCCCATGTTGCCCACCACCGGCTCGATGATGGCGCAGGCGATCTCCTTGCCCTTCTCCGCGAAGATGCGCTCCACCGCGCCGATGTCATTGAAGGGCGCGGTGAGGGTGAGCTTCGCCAGCGCCGAGGGCACGCCCGGCGAGTCCGGCAGCCCGAGCGTCTCCACGCCGCTGCCCGCCTTCACCAGGAACGGGTCTCCCGCGCCGTGGAAGCAGCCCTCGAACTTGAGGATGTAGTCGCGGCCGGTGAAGCCACGCGCCAGGCGGATGGCCGCCACGGTGGCCTCGGTGCCGCTGGAGACCAGGCGCACCTTCTCCACGGTGGGCACGGTGGCGCAGATGAGCTCGGCGAGCTCCACCTCGCCCGGGTGCGGGGCGCCGTAGGAGGAGCCTCGGCGGGCCGCGTCAATGACGGCCTCGACGATGGGCGGGTAGGCGTGGCCGAGGATGAGCGGACCCCAGCTCCCCACCAGGTCCACGTAGCGGTTGCCATCCACGTCCGTCATCCATGCGCCCGCGGCCTCGCGGAAGAACACGGGATCGCCACCGACGCCTCGGAAGGCGCGCACGGGCGAGTTGACGCCGCCAGGGATGCGCTCCTGCGCGCGGGAGAAGAGGGCCTTGCTCTGGGAGTGGTTCATGTCCGCGTTCCATACCACGCAGGCGGAGCGTTTTCCCCAGCCAGGGGATTTCCCAGCCGCCCGGGGCACTCGCTCCCGGGGCGAACAGGCGGCACCCTGGGGATCAAGGCTTGTGGAGAGGCGTCAGGGCTCAGCCCGGAGCGTGCTCGATATCGGGCTGGAGAAGAAGCTCCGGGCAGCTGAGAATCGCCTTCCATGATTCGCACCACCCAGCGCCGGACCCTCACCTTGGAAGCACCGGAGACGGCTGGCCGCCCTGCCCACGTCTCCGCCGCCAGCGGGCTCGTGGCCGTGGGCCCGTGGCTCTATGTC
>NZ_JBJMQP010000154.1:0-6214 GCF_045802625.1 Hyalangium sp.
ACACAAAAACCCAACAAAACACAATTCCAAAATCATGTTCGAGATGGCGCCGCCCCCGCCGACCGCCGAGGAGCAGCTCCTCACGGCCGACGCGCACTAACGGCTGGCCGTCTCGTCTCGCCACCAGGCGGCCCCTCCTCCCCACGGGAGGGGCCGCCGGTGGGGAGACGGCAGTGAAGTGATTGGACCTCGCGCGGCGCGGGACCCTCCCGGCCGCGTGTGGCAAGCCCATGCAGTTCCCCTGCTCGATGACCCTGGCAGGCCCTCCCACGCGGAGTGGCCCCGGTCTCGCTCGGAGCCATGGCGACCCCTTCTCACATATCCGTGACCCATCCGCGGGTGTGCTGCCCGACAGGCGCCGACAGGCCAGGGCTTCTCTCCACCCCGGGTTGGCATGTCATTGGCCAGGGCCTCCTTCCGCGCATGGATATAGCAGTACCGGAATAGTGCGCCATCGCCGGAAGGGCCGCGAACTTTTGATTCTCTACAAATTTTGGATGACACTCCCAGGGAAAACGTGTAGAACCGTCCGTGAAGGCAAAACCCGTAAATCAACCTGGTGCCGTGCTTCCACGAAGGGTTGTCATCCCTGGGAAGCAGGCTCTCAACGGAACTCAAGCGCCGCATGCAGCGGCATTGGGAAGCAGTGGTCCGTCTGAAGCAACCGAGGCGGGTCGTTCATTCATTGCAAGGAGTCAGCATGAGCAAGACATTCTGGGGTGGGTTCGTCATCCTGAGCGCCGTGATGCTGCTGCCCACCATGGCGGAGGCGCAGCCGATCCTCCTGCAGCGCTGCAGCGCGGACAGCCTGGATGTGACCAAGGCCGCAGCGCGCATCGAGTGGGCCCGCAAGTGCGGCCTGCTCAAGAACGTGGGGAGCCCGAGCTTCGGGTTCGACACGGGGATTCCCGCGTCGAACGGTGGCAACCTCGTCGACTATCAGGAGACGGACCCCGTCCGTAACCCGCTGGGTGAGGGCTCGTTCTCGGGTCCGAACTACAACTTCGAGATCAACTACTCGTATATCAATACCCTGTACCTGAGCGGAGGCACGACCCAGAGCCTCGACACCTGGGGCTACAACAAGTGGACGCGCGATGCGACGCGCAAGCGCGCCCGCCCGCTCTACCCCACGTTCGGCACCACCGCGGACCTGAGCGACGCGAGCAACCACCAGCTCTGGCCGCACCCGACCGACACCAACGACTGCGGCCTCTACTCCTCGGCCACGGGCACCGTGTCGTCCATGTCGTCCACCTACTACGTGAACGGCTACTGCGAGGCGAGCTGCTACACGCCGGACCAGGAGATCCTCTTCGAGGGCGGGTACGTGTCCATCCTCGACGCCCTCAACGCGCGCCGCGAGGACCTCATCACCCTGTCCGACGACTCCACGCTGGACAACGTCAAGATGAAGAAGAACTCCACCTACGGCTACACGGTGGAGACGCGCGACACGAAGCACAACATCTACGTCATCACCACGGAGAGCGGCGGCCAGCTGCGCGTCACGGACGAGCACCCGGTCATCAACGGCGAGGGCCGCATGGTGAAGGCCCGGACGCTGAAGGTCGGCCATGAGCTGGTGAAGGCGGATGGCTCGCGCGACACCATCGTGAGCATCGAGAAGACCGAGCACTTCGGCAAGGTCTACAACGTGCGCCCGGTGTCCGAGGGCCTGGTGTCCAACGTGCTGGTGGCGCAGGGCTACCTGGTGGGCTCCTCGCGCTTCCAGAACGATGACGTGGGCTACATGAACCGCGTCATCCTGTACCGCGGCGTCCCCGCGCACTCCATCCCGTAGTCCACGGTGCGCGGTCGGGTGGGTCCGGTCTCCCTCGGGGCACCGGACCCCTCCCGGGTTCGCAGTACCCCGCCCCTCACGGGGCGGGTGATGTTGTCCGTGTTCTCGCATTCCTGGAGGCGTGAGAGCCGATGAAGGTCCTTCGCAATACACTCATCGTCGCGGTGCTGACGGTGCTCGCGGTCATCGCGGTGAAGATTGCCCTGTCCGGGCCGGTCGAGGTGCCCCCCGCTCCCGAGGCCGTGGCCGCCCGCCCCGCCAAGGTGGAGCCCGCCCCCGAGTCCAAGCCCGCCGCGCCGGCCCAGCCCTCCGTTCCCCCCTTGCTCGCCAGTCCCGAGACCCCGGTGAACCTGCCCGAGGACGAGGGTGAGCATGGCGAGTTCACCACCTCGACGGACATCCTGAAGCAGAAGCTCTTCAAGAAGGAGCCCAAGCTCGCCCAGTTCGACTACTTCCGCGAGCACGTCCTGCTCGACTCCGTCACTCGCGAGGACTACCGCAAGCTGCTGGCCGACAAGGCCATGCTCGAGAAGGTGCGCAATGATCTGCTGCACCCCGCGGACCGCAAGGACACGACGGAGAGCAACGTCAAGCGGCTGATGGAGATCGACTACCTGCGCGAGGCCATGGACTGGAAGGAGCACCCCGAGCGCAAGGACCTGCTCGCCGAAGTGGAGCAGATCATTCTCGAGGACTCCTTCACCGCGGACATGCCGGTGGACGTCAAGCGCTCGCTGGCCGCGTCCAAGATGGAGCTCTACGAAATCTACTCGGCGCAGGCGCCCGAGCGGGCCCTGGCCCTGGTGGGCGAGGCTCGCGGGACGCGGCTGGAGAAGATGCTCGAGTACTTCGCGGAGCACAACCAGCGCCGCCTGGCCAAGGAGCGCGAGTTGAGCCTGCAGGCGCAGAACCAGACCAGCAAGCCCTGATTGGGAGAGATGATCATGTCTGTTGTGGGTCCACGCGGAAGAATCCTCACGATGGTGGCAGTGGGCGTGCTCGGCGCCGGTTGTGGTACGGCGGAGCCCCAGCAGGGTGCGGCGGAGCCCCAGCAGGAGGAGCTGCCCAGGCAGAGCACTCCGCAGTCCTCCTCGCCCGGCTGGTCGGCCACGGGCATCATGCTGCCGGGAACGGTCAACAGCGATGAGTTGAATGACGTGGTGGTGGAGCCCTCCACGGGGAACGTGCTCGTCGCCGGTTATGAGAATGGTCTGCTGGGCATGGCGAGCGTGGACCCGTCCGGCAACGCGCGCGGCATCATCATGCGCTACGATTCGAACCTGTTCCTGCTGGACAAGATCAGCATCGACTCCAGCCTCAGCGCGGAAGTCGTGGAGGCGCTCGCGCTCAGCCCGAGCTCCCAGGACATCTACTTCACGGGCCGGACCACCGGCTCGTTCAATGCCACCCCCAACGCGGGACAGTTCGACACCCTCGCCGGCTGGGTGGACGCCACCAACTCGAAGAAGATCTTCCAGTTCGGCCATCAGCGTCCGGAGCACCCGGTGCGGCTGGCCGTGGACCCGAACGGGGCGCTCATCGTCAGCGGGCACACCGACACCTATATCCCCAGCAACTACGTGGAGGCCTGGGAGGATCCCTTCGTCCTCAAGCTGAACCGGGGAACCGCCACCAACGGGACGCCGACGCTGACGCCCGCGTGGGAGGTGTTGTACAACACCTCGGCGTCGGATGTGCTGCCGGGCCTGACCGTCGACAGCTCGGCGAACATCTACGTGTCCGGCGCCAACCCCAATGGCACCTCGCGCGGCATGTACGTGAAGCAGCTCACCCCGAGCGGAGCCACGGGCTGGTACAGCCAGCAGTCCATCGTCTCCCTGGACATGGCGGCGGCCCTGTCCATCTCCCCCCTCGATGGGAACAACCTGCTGATGGCCGGCTCGACGTATGCGCTGCTCGGAAAGCAGCAGTTCGGCCAGCAGGACGCGGTGGTGCGCATGCTGGACAAGAACACCCGCGCCATCCTCTGGACCCAGCAGTTCGGCTCGGCGGAGAGCGAGTGGGTGACGGACATGACGCAGGACGCCCAGGGCAACATCTACGTGGTGGGCGAGACGCTCGGTTCCGTCGACCCGCTCGTGCAGCCCCAGGGCGACTACGACATCTTCGTGATCAAGCTGGACTCGAACGGGCTGAACCCGCAGGTGTTCCAGATTGGCTCGAGCATGGATGACCACCCCTCCGCGGTGGCCGTGGACGCGAACGGCACCATCTACGTGGTGGGCTACAGCTCGGGAAGCCTGTTCCAGGGACAGACCAACAAGGGCAGCCACGACGCCTTCCTGCTGAAGCTGGTGCCTCCGGGCAGCGGCGGTATCGGCATCTGAGACGCGGGGGCTCCCCCGGAGCCCGCGCACAAGCCTGATTCACGGGGGGAGCGCGCCAGGGCTCCCCCCAGCTCTCGAGGAGTGTTTTCACCACCCGAGGGAGAAGCTCTGGCGCGGGCAGCGGCCAGCGCCGTCCGTAGCATCCATTCCAAAAGGGAGAGCAGATGAAGAACGTGAAGATGACGCTGATGGGCGCCTGCATGGCGGTGGTGGCGTGTGGTCCGGCCTCCGAGCCCCAGCAGGCGGAGACGTCCCAGGTGGTGACCCGTGCGCAGGGCCAGTTCCTGAAGTCCGAGCGGGCCATTCCGGGCGAGTACATCGTCGTGCTGAAGGAGAAGCCGGCCCGCGGCCTGACGGCGATGAGCGCGGTGGCCGCCGGCCTGGTTCAGCAGCACGGCGGTAAGGTGGCGGAGACGTACGAGCACGCCCTGCGCGGCTTCATGATGCGCGCCACCGAGGCGCAGGCGCGCGCCCTGGCCAACAACCCGAACGTGGCCTACGTGGAGGAGAACGGCGTGGTGGAGCTGGCCACCACCCAGCCCAGCCCGACCTGGGGCCTCGACCGCACCGACCAGGACAGCCTGCCGCTGGACAATCAGTATGTGTATGACACGGACGCCGCGACCGTCCACGCGTACATCATCGACACCGGCATCCTCTCCACCCACTCCGAGTTCGAGGGACGTGCCACCAAGGACTACGACGCCATCGGCGACGGCCAGAACGGCAATGACTGCAACGGCCATGGCACGCACGTGGCCGGCACGGTGGGCGGCAAGACGTACGGCGTGGCCAAGAAGGTCCGGCTGCACGGCGTGCGCGTGCTGAGCTGCACCGGCTCCGGCAGCTACGCGGGCGTCGTCGCCGGCGTGGACTGGGTGACGGGCAATGCCCAGAAGCCCGCCGTGGCCAACATGAGCCTGGGCGGCGGCATCGACCCGGCGCTGGATACCGCGCTCACCAACTCGGTGAACTCCGGCGTGGTGTACGCGGTGGCGGCGGGCAACAGCAACGCGGATGCCTGCGGCTTCTCGCCCGCCCACATCCCGGCGGCCATCACCGTGGGCGCCAGCACCATCGGCGACGCGCGCGCCTCGTTCTCCAACTACGGCCCCTGCCTGGACATCTACGCTCCGGGTCTGAACATCACCTCGGCGTGGATCGGCAGCGACACCGCCACCAACACCATCAGCGGCACCTCCATGGCCTCGCCGCACGTGGCGGGCGCGGCGGCGCTGCTGCTGGCCAAGGGCGTCGCGGCCAACAGCGTGGCGACGCAGCTGACGACCAGCGCCAGCGTGGGGAAGATCACCGACGCCGGCGCCGGCTCGCCCAACCTGCTCCTCTTCACCGGCACGCGCAACAACGCCACCCCGCTGGCCAACGGCACCCCGGTGAGCGTCGGCGACGGCACCAACGGCGTGAAGAGCTTCTTCCTCGACGTGCCCGCGGGTATGGCGTCGGTGACCTTCTCCATCTCCGGCGGCACGGGTGATGCGGACCTCTACGTCCGCTACAACAACCTGCCGACCACGGTGGACTACGACTGCCGCCCGATGCGCGCCGGCAACAATGAGATCTGCACCATGTACAACCCGCAGCCGGGCCGCTGGTACGCCCAGCTGCGTGCGTACAGCACCTACGCCAACGTCTCCCTGAAGGGTCAGTACTAACTCCTGACGCTTCCATGTTCCGCTTCCGCGCCCTCGTGCCACAGTCTGGCAGGAGGGCGCGGTCGTATTTGCACTCCCTCCTTCATTTCAAGAGCTGTCTTCCATCCAGTAACGCGAAGGGATTCTTCCATGCGCAGTCGGATTGGTGTGGTGCTCACGGTGTTCGCCCTGGCGGCTTGTGGTGAGCCGCCTCCAGACACGTCCGATTCGGGAACGCCCGACGCCGGGAGGCCCGATTCGGGAACGCCCGACTCCGGGACTCCTGATTCCGGGACGCCCGACTCCGGGACTCCTGATTCCGGGACGCCCGACTCCGGGACGCCCGACTCCGGGACGCCCGACTCCGGGACGCCCGACTCCGGGACGCCCGACTCCGGGACGCCCGACTC
>NZ_JBJMQP010000155.1:0-31811 GCF_045802625.1 Hyalangium sp.
CCAATCGGAACAGGGTCCTAGAATCTCATCATTCGAGGCGGCCCCGCTACTCCCCGGAGCCGCACTCAAGTCCTCGAATTCTGACTAGAATTCGTCACTTGGCTCGGTCGGATCCGCCTTGCCTGGATTCTTCTGCCCAGGGGCGGCCTTCTGTCCGGCCGGGGCCTTCTGCGGCGCCGGGGCACTCTTCTGCGGTGCCGGGGCGGCCGCCTTGTCCGGCGTGGGCGGCGGGAGATCCGCGGTGGGATCCTCGGGGGGAGCCGCCGCGGCACCATTGCCCGCCGGAGCCGCCGCGCCACCCGGGGGAGGCTTCTGGCCGCCCTCGTTCTTCTTGAGCTCGTCCTGCTGCTTCTTCTGGAGGGCCTCCATCTGCTTGGCCTGCTCCTCGGCCTGCTTGGCCTCGGCCTTGGCCTGGACCACGGCCTCCGCCTCCTTCATCAGGCCAAACACGGGCGACTCGGCGTTCATGGCCACCTCGCCGCCGTTCATGCCGATGTACTTCTTGTAGAGCTCCAGCGCGCGCTCCGGGGCGTCCTTGGCGCGGTGCAGGATGATGGCGCGGTTGAGGTAGATGGCGGCCAGGTTCGGATCGATCTTCTCCGCCTCGTCGTACTCCTGCATGGCCTTGTCGTACTGGCCCTGGCCCTTGAGGGCGACGCCCAGGTCCACGTGCGCGGCGGCGTTGCTGCCTCCGGCCTGGAGGATCTTCCGCAGGTGCTCCTCGGCGCCGGGGTAGTCCTCGGTGTTGAGCGCCATCTGCGCCAGGAGGATGTGCGCGGGCAGGTAGTCGCCGCGGACCTCGAGCGCGCGCTTGAACTCGAGCATCGCGCCGTCCGCGTCACCCTCTTGCTGCAGGAGCAGGCCCACGGTGTGGTGCAGCTCGGGATCGTTGTCGTCGATCTTCACCGCGCGCAGGGCCACCAGCTTCGCCATGGCGAGCTGCTTGCGGTCCAGGTAGCTGCGCATCATCACCTTGAGCGCGGTGGTGGACTGGGGATCGCGCATGAGCGCCGCGCGGGCGAACTCCATCGCCTTGTCGTGGTCGCCCGTCTGCCGGTAGATCTCCGCCAGGCGCGCGCGGCTGGCCGCGTCGTCCGGGTAGCGCTTGAGCACGTCCTGGTACAGCGTCACGGCGCCGGGGTTGTCGCCCGCGTTCTGCGCCATGATGGCCAGGTTCTCGGAGGCCTGGCGCAGCGACGGCTTCTTCTTCAGCGCCGACTGGTACCAGCCCTTGGCCTCGTCCTTCTTGCCCTGGCGCTCGGCGATGACACCCAGGTTGTAGTCGGCCTCGGCGAGGTTCGGGTCCGCCTCGAGGGCGGCCTTGAACTTGCGCTCCAGCGACGGGTAGTCGACGGCCTTGCTCTTCTTCTGGGCGTCCATCGCCTTCACCGCGTCATCGAACAGCAGCTTGGCGCGGTTGGAGATGGGCGGCGGCTCGGCGGCCTTCCCCTTGGCCGGCGTGGGCTTGATGTCAGGGTTGGTCTTCGGGCCGGTGGGGCCCGTGGCCGTGGACGAGGTGCAGCCGGTGGCCAGCAGCGCCGCGGCCCCCAGCCCCAGCAAGGTACGGAGGAATCGAGTGTGGTTCATCATTAGAGGAAGTCCTCCGGCTCGGACTCGTCGTTGGAGGCTTTCTTGGTCTTCGTGCCGTCCTGAGCCGCCGCGGGCGGGCGGGAGTTCACGTCGGTGGCCGTCTGCTCACGCAGCTTCTTGGTGAGATCCGTGAGATCCTCCTGGATCTCCTCGCCCTTGGCCTGGGCGGTGCCCTCGTCCTGCACCACGGGGGCGGGCACGTCCTGGATGGCGGCCAGCAGATCGCCCCCCAGCACCAGCTCCGAGCCCTTCTTCAGCGCCACGCGATCCTCGTGCACCTCCGGGAACTGATCCGGAGCGTACGTGGAGCGCAGCATCTTCAGGCTCTCCTTGGTGCAGTCGTTGACGAAGTCCAGCTCGCGGCTCTTGTTGACCGCGCTGGCGAACGCCTCGGTGGCCTGGGCCTTGAGGGGATCGGCCTGCTTGCTGAACTCGTCGCGGATGGCCTGCTCCGTCTCAGCGTCCACGCCCGGCGGCATGGGCACGTTGATCAGCTTGTCGGAGAACTCGTGGTAGGCCATGCCGATGCGGTGCAGCGCGCAGATGGCGGGCGACGGCGCGCCGAAGGCCACCGTCTGGATGTACTTCTTCTGCACCACGTCCAGCGCGCGCTTCTTCTCGAGGATGGAGTCCTTGAGCTTCTTCGGGTCGGCCGGGCGGCCCCACGTCAGGCGGATGCGCAGGTACTCGTGCCAGTCGGGCTCCACGCTCAGGAACTGGGCCTGGGCCACCGGCGCGATGGCCGTCTTCTCCAGCTCCTTCTGCACGCGCTTGGGCAGATCCTCGTAGTACTTGGAGATGCGGCCGTACATGCGCGCGGTGTCCTTCGCCCGGTGCAGCTTGTTCTCGAAGATGTCGGTGATGCGGCCCTCGGCGGTGAGCACCTTGCTGGGCGAGCGGATGTTGTCCTTCTCGTACTCCTCCAGCAGCTTCATCGCCTTGCCGTAGTTACCGCTCTTCTCGTACAGGGAGATGATCGACAGGGAGATCTGCTCGGCGTCCTTCGTCTTGGGCCACAGCTCCAGGTAGTGCTCGCGGTTCTTCAGCGCCTGCTTGAGCTGGCCCAGGCCCTCGCGGTAGGTGGCCGCGTTGAAGAGGGCGATCTGCGCCTTGGCCTCGTCCCACTTCTGCTTCTCTTCCTTCTTCTCGTCGGAGGCGGCCTCCTCCTCCTTCTGCTTGCCCTTCTTGCCGTGCTTGCTCGGGCGAGCCTTGGCGGAGTGAGCCGGCCCGCCGCCCTTCTCGTTCAGGCTGCGCTCGTAGCCCTTCACGTACAGCTCGTACGTGTTGGAGGCCTGCTCGAAGTCGCCAATGGCCTCCTGCGCCTCGGCGTTGGCGTAGATGGAGTCCGGCACGAAGCGCGAGCGCGGGTACTTGGTGATCAGGTTCTGGCGGACCTGGATGGCCTTATCCAGCTGCTTGCCTTTGAAGTAGTCCACCGAGGCGTTGTAGAGCGCCTGGTCCGCGATGCTCGTCTGCGGGAAGTCCTGCACGAAGTTCAGGTAGGCCTCGGCGGCCTTGCTGAACTGCTTCTTCTCCTCGAGCTGCGCCACCAGCGCGAACGAGGACTGCTCGATCAGCTTGGACAGATCCTCGCGGAACTTGCCCGTGGCCAGCTTGTCGTTCGCGTAGAACTTGCGGGCCCACTCGTTCACCTTGGCGAAGTCCTTCTGCAGGTTGTACGAGTCGAGCACCAGGTTGGCGGACACCTCGCCGGCGCGGTCGCCGTTCTCGAACTTGTAGTCCGGGTAGTTGAGGGCGATCTCGCTGAAGCGCTTCACCGCCTCGTCGAAGTGGTTGTAGCGGTAGTAGATGTTGGCGGCCTTGAAGGCGATCTCCACCCGCTTGTCGCCCTTGGGCAGGTACTTCAGATAGCGCTCGCACGCCTCGAGCAGCCCCTTCTTCGGCTCGACGATCTGCTGCTTCTTCTTGATGTCCGTGGCGTCGGGCGGCTTGACGGCGCCCTTCTCCTCGGCGGCCTTGACCACCTCGTCATAGGCGAGCACCGCGTTGTAGGCGGCGTTGGTCAGCCACTTGCCGGGCTTGCCGGGCTTGGGGTTGCCCTTCTCGTCCTTGGCGTCGAGGAGCTTGGCGTCCTGCAGGACGACCAGGGTGTAGTTGGCGGCGGCCTTCTCGTAGTTGTTCAGGTTGTCGTTGAGGAGCTCCGCCCAGAAGAAGCGCATGTCGTACGCCTTGGGGTTCTCCGGGAAGAGCGTGAGGTAGTCGCCGTAGATGGCGTCGGCGTACTTGAAGGTCTCCTCGTCACGCGTCTTGCGCGCCTCGTTGTGCCAGGTGACGGCGAGGTTGGACAGGGTGCGCTCGGCCAGCTCGTTGGCCTCGTCCAGCAGCTTCTTGTCCTTGTCCTCTTTGATAATGCCGGAGGCCTCCACTTCCTTGGTGACCTTCACCAGGCGGCGCACCTGGGCCACGGTGCGCTCCTTGTTGCCCATGCGCAGCACGCAGTCGACGATCTTCGCCTGGAAGCCCGGAGACTCGGGCGACAGCGGCTTCTCCTTGATGAGCGAGTTGAAGGTGATGGCCGCCTCGCGGTCCTTGCCGTCGTTGTAATAGAGGTTGGCCAGCTGCTTCATCATCGTGAAGCGGTCCTCGGGCTTGGTGGCCACCTTGTTGAAGTCGTCGCGGGCCCCCATCACGTCGCCGTCGCGGGCGTAGGTCTTCACGTAGTCGGCGCGGGCCTCCTTGGCGAGGCTGCTCTTGCCGCTCTTGCCGCCGTCCTTCTCCGCGGCGGCGCCGGCCAGCTCGCCGTAGAGCACCACCGTCTTGAACTTGTCCTTGGCGGCCGCGAAGTCGGACATGTTGAAGTAGCACCAGCCCTGCTTGTAGAGGGCGTAGGCGTAGACCTGGCTGTCGGTGAACTCGGCGGCGCGCTTGTAGGACTCGAGGGCGCGCTCCAGCTCGGGGCGCTTGCCCTTGGAGTTGTTGAAGTAGTACTCGCCGAAGGCCAGCCACGCGTCCGGCAGGTACTTGGACTTCGGGTACTTCTTCACCAGGCGCTCGTAGACGACCAGCGCCTTCTTGTCCTGGCCGTCTTCCATCAGGAAGTTGCCGAGGAAGAAGAGCACCTCGTCGCTGCGCTCGAAGTTCGGGTACTCCTGGACGATCTTCGTGTACTGCTGCATCGCCAGCTTGCCGTACTCCTTGGCCTTGGCGAGCAGCTCCGCCTTCTCCGCCTTGGCGCGCTGCTGCCCGGCGGTGTCATTGCGGTTCATCGCCTTGATGAAGTCGTCGTCCTTCCGGTTCGCATCGAACTCGTGGAACTTCGACTCTTCCCAGTAGAGCTCGCCCAGGCGGAACAGCAGGCTGGGGGCCTCGGCCTGATCGGGCGACAGCTCGATGATCTTCTTCAGCGACTCGATCTGCTCTTGCCGCTTGGAGGCCACCTGCAGCTCCACGCCCAGTCGGAACTGGTCGTACTGCAAGGCGGGGGCATCCTGCTCCTTCTCCTTTTTACGGGAGATGTCGCCGGCGAGTGACTTGTCAATGTTGGTGGCCGACTTCTTGCCGAGGTCGGCCTCGCGCGGGTTCTTCTTGGTCTGCGCGGAGGCGGCCGAGGCCAGAAGCAAGAGGCCGATGAGGAGCGAGCGACGCATGTCTCTCCTATCCCGGAACGTGCGGTCCTGAACGCTTGCTTGACGGGCAAGTAGCCGGGACTCTTTAGGAATTTCCATTCGAGGCGCGCCACTATGCGCAGGGACCGGAGGGTCGGTCAACTGAACCTGCTCGGCCGCCGGGGTGGGGAAAAGCTGCCCGGAAAACTTCCAGGGGCGCTGTGCGAAATCCGTTGGGTTGGCTGCCATGTCGGCCCTGGGGGGTATGGGGAGGGTAGCGCTCGACTGCCTGCCTGCCCTACCCTGAGATGCGAACCGGATCATGAGCCTCCTGCCTGAAGGCGCCAGTTTCGAAGAACTGGTGCAGGACTACTTCCTTGCCGTGCGCGGAGCGGGGCTGATGCTCTCCGCACTGGACACCGAGCTTCTGACGTCCTGGGCTCGGGAGGGCGTTCCCTTCCAGGTGGTGGCGCGGGGCATTGCCCGCTCCGCGGAGAAGGCCCTGTGGGACGCGCGGCCCGGGGAGCCGGTGCTGCGCAGCCTCCGCTCATGTCAGCGGCAAGTGGAGTCCGAGATCAAGAAGTACCGGGAGCGCAGCGCGGGCGAGGGGGAGGAGCGCCCCCGCAAGCGCCGGGCGCTGACCTGGGAGGAGACGCGGCACGCCCGCCTGCGGGCCTCACTGGAGCGGCTGGCCGAGCGCCGGCCCGAGTTGATGCAGCGGGTAGGGCAGCTCCTGGAGACAGCGCTCGCCACCTCGCCCGTGGAGCCGGCGCAGTTGGATGTGCAGGAGGGGTTCGTGTTCCTGGCGCTGCTGCGCGCCCTGCCCTTCCCGGAGCGCCGCGAGTTGTGGCGTGAGGCCTGTGGCGCCAGCGAGGGCCAGGGCATGTCCGTGCGCTCCCGGCGCGTGGCGCGGCGGTTCCGGCTGCTGGCGCTGGTGCGGCGCTCGCTCGAGATGAAGGAGATCTAGGCAGATGGGGACACCTGAACGCCTGCCCAGCAGGTCGTCTGGCGGGGGGACTGCTATGGATCGCGCCGACATGGGGACCAAGGGCAGCGGCGGTGCGTGCGGGGTATGCGGGGGGCGGACGTACCTCATCGAGCGGCAGGGAGACCGGGCTCATGCCCGCATCTGCGAGTGCTCGGTGGAGTGCCAGGTGTGCGGTGGGCGGGGCCACAACCTCGTCGAGCAGGAGGCGACCTTCAGCAAGAAGGTGGGGCCGCGCAAGTACGAGGTGCTGGCGCCCTGCGCGTGCACGCTGAGGATCCGGCGGGTGGCGCGCTACAACGAGGTGGGGCTGCCCGGAGTGCTGGCCCACGCCACGTTCGAGAACTACCGCCCGATCGACGACGCGCACAACCGGCCGAAGACGGTGGCGCAGCACTTCGCGCACCACTTCGACAAGAAGGGCTCCAACAAGGGCTTCATCCTCAGCGGGCCGGTGGGCACGGGCAAGACGCACCTGCTGGCGGCCACGCTGGCGCACCTGGTGCTCGAGATGGGGGTGCAGGCGCGCTACGTGGAGATCTCGCTGCTGTACGCCACCATCCGGCGCGGCTTCCAGGAGGGCAAGAGTGGCGGAGAGATCATCGGGCCGCTGTCCGAGGTGGAGGTGCTGGCCATCGACGAGCTGGGCAAGGGCCGCGGCAGCCAGTTCGAGCTGGAGACGATGGATGAGCTGATCGCCCGGCGCTACAACGCCAACCGCACCACGCTGTTCGCGACGAACTACTCGCTAGAGCCGGAGCGGAAGATCACCCGGGCGGTGAGCGGCTACCAGTCCACCGAGGACGCGAAGAACGTGCTGCGGGACGCGGAGCTGCTGCGGGAGCGCGTGGGCGAGCGCATCTACAGCCGGCTCTGCGAGATGTGCACCTTCGTGGAGCTGCCCAAGGACACGCCGGACCACCGGCGCGCGCGGCAGCAAGGTGAGCCCCGGGGCCACCACCACGCCCCCGTGAAGATGCGCGCGCACCGCTGAGGCGGCTGGCCCTCACGTGCTGCCTCCCCCTCCTCCAATGGCCCGAGACGCTGGCTCTGCGGAGCGACCGTAGGGGCTTCCCAGCCCGCGGCCGGCCCGGTATGGCGGGAGCCTCGCTCCCCTCTCCCGAGGCCTGAACATGACTGACGCCATCGTCATCCTCGTCACCGCGCCCTCGGCCGACAAGGCCGCGGAGCTTGCTCACACGCTCGTCGAAGAGAACCTGGCCGCCTGCGGCAACGTCCTCCCCGGCCTGCGCTCCATCTACCGCTGGGAGGGCAAGGTCCACGATGAGCCCGAGGCGCTCCTCATCCTCAAGACCCGCGCCGCCCTCTTCGAGGCGCTCCGGGAGCGCATCATCGCCCTCCACCCCTACCAGGTCCCCGAGGTCCTCCGGCTCGATGTGGCCGCCGGGCACCCGCCATACCTCCAGTGGATTATCGACAGCGTCCGGCCCTCGCCTTGAGGATGCACCCTGACAGCCAGGCCCACGTGACTTGTGGGGTTGTCTTGGAGCATCCTACTGTTAGCTGAAGGCCATCCCGGCCCCAGCCGGATTCACTGAACCCCTGTGCCCGGTCTAGGCTGACCGCGCCCCTTCTCTTTTGTCCCCTCCCCCCATGGCTCCCATCCGAATCCTCGTGGCGGACGGTTCCGCGGTCGCCCGGAGGGAGATCTCCCAGATGCTCGGCTCCGATCCGGAGCTCGAGGTGGTGGCCCTCACCCCCTCCGGGCGCATCGCGCTGGAGAAGGCGGAGCAGCTCCGCCCCGAGATCGTCGTGCTCGAGCTGAGCCTGGAGGGCATGAGCGGGCTGGAGGTGCTCAAAGCGCTCCGCCGCCAGTTTCCCCGCATGCCCGTGCTCATCTTCAGCGCGCTGACGGAGAGCACCGGCAACCTCACGATGGATGCGCTCGCCCACGGCGCGAGTGACTACATCACCAAGCCGACGACCCCTGGAGGCGTCCCCACCTTGGAGCAAGCCCGGGAGCCGCTCATCGCCAAGATCAAGGAGCTGCACTCGCGGATCCAGGCTGAACCCCCCAAGGTCGTGCTACCCCGCAAGCGCCACGAGCTGGCCAAGGCCACGGCCCCGCAGCCGCGCATCGGAGTGGTGGTGATCGGCGTCTCCACGGGCGGGCCCAACATGCTGGTGGACGTCATCACGGCGCTCCCCGCGGACTTCCCGGTGCCGGTGCTCATCGCCCAGCACATGCCCCCCGTCTTCACGAGGCTGTTCGCCGAGCGCCTGGACTCGCTCACCCCGCTGCGCGTCCGCGAGGCCGTGGCCGGCGAGCAGCTGCGCACCGGCCAGATCTGGATCGCTCCCGGGGACTACCATCTGGCGCTCGTCCGCGAGGGCCCCATCGTGAAGCTGCTGACCCACCGCGGCCCGATGGAGAACTCCTGCCGCCCGGCGGTGGATGTGCTCTTCCGCTCCGCCGCCGCGGCCTATGGAGCCGGAGTGCTGGCCGTGGTGATGACCGGGATGGGGCAGGATGGGATGAGGGGCTCCCAGGCGGTGAGCCAGGCCGGTGGGCGCATCATCGTCCAGGATCCGGAGACCTGCGTGGTGGGGAGCATGCCCCAGGCGGTGCTCAATGCCGGGCTGGCCCACCAGGTGGTGCCGCTGAAGAACCTGGGCGCGGAGATCGTCCGCCGCGTCACCCGAGCGCTGTCCGTGCAGCCCGTCGCAGGCTGAGCCGCCGGGCTGCTCCCTGCTTCCACGAGTCCTCCGCCCCGAGGCTCACGGGCCGGATGCTCTGCCAGAGAGCAGGCAAGGAGGCAGTAAGAGCGCGCTCACATGCATACCTTCCCTCCAGCGCTTCGGCGCTCGGTGCGTGGACCGGTGGGAGATGGATGCGATTCAAGTTCCAGTCCTGGGGTGGATCGCCTTCGGCGTGCTCGTCCTGGGGCTGCTCGCTGTCGATCTGCGGGTCCATCGGAAGAGGCCGGGCGAGTCCAAGCGCAGCGCCATTGCCTGGAGCATTGGCTGGCTCACCCTCGGGCTCGGCTTCGGCGTGTTCGTCTGGAGGGCGTATGGGACTCGCGCTGCCCATGAGTACCTGGGCGCCTGGCTCATCGAGGAGAGCCTGAGCGTCGACAACCTCTTCGTGTTCCTCATCATCTTCCGCAGCCTCAGCGTTCCGGAGGATGAGCAGCGGCGGGTGCTCTTCTGGGGAATCTTCGGAGCGCTGATGTTCCGTGCCCTCTTCATCTTCGCCGGGGTGGAGGCGATGGAGCACTGGAACCCCGTGGTCTACGTGTTCGGCGCCATCCTGCTCATCACCTCCGTCCGGGTGGCGATCGAGGATCCCTCGCGCCAGCACGAGAGCGCGCTGGTGCGGTGGCTCGCCAAGCGGCTCCCGGTCAGCGCTTCCATCGATGGGCCTCACTTCTTCGTCCGGCGCGATCGCAGGCTCATGGCGACGCCGCTGCTGGTGGCGCTGATCTCCATCGAGCTCACCGACATCGCCTTTGCCGTGGACTCGGTGCCCGCGGCGCTGGCGGTCAGCCAGCAGCCCTTCATCGTCTACAGCTCGAACGTCTTCGCCATCCTCGGCCTGCGGGCGCTCTACATCGTGCTGGCGCACGTCATCTCGGAGCTGCGCTACCTGCACTATGGGCTCGCGGCGGTCCTGGCCTTCGCGGGCCTGAAGATGATCCTCCCGGATGACCGAGTGCATGTGCCGCCGCTCGCCTCGGTCGCCGTCATCATCGTGTGCATCGGCCTCGCGGTCGGCGCGAGCCTCCGGGCTCGGACCCGGCAGCGCCGCCTGGAGCGGGAGCGCAAGGGGCCAGGTCCCGGTGGCTCCTCACGCCGTGAGGTCCCCGCATGACACCTCAGGCCCCGGCTACCCGCACGCGGCCCCAGGGTGCATTATGAAGAGAGCCATGAGGCATGGGATCCAGAGCGCAATGGTGTTGGCTGCTGGCCTGCTCTCGGCATGCGCCGCGGGCTCTCGGCAGGTACGCGACGAGGACAGCACGCGCATCGAGGAGGCCATGCGGCCCGAGCCCCACCCCGAGGTGATTCCGGAGGGCATCGCCCTGGGCGATGACGCTCCCCCCCTCGCTCCTCCGGGGTACGAATTGACGAGCCCCTCGATGACCCTGCTCTCGGATGCCGGGTATGCGCAGTGGGGCGGCTCGTACGGCTCCCCGGTGTACCACTCGGGTCATCGCCACCACCCGGGTCATCTCCACCAGTCGGGTTATCTCCACGGACCCTGGCCGCCCTCGGTGCGCTACCACATCCAGGCTACGCCTGGAGGCACCACCCCCGGCCTGCTGCCTTGAGACGGGCTAATCCCAGGTGAGCTCGTACTCGCTGTCGAGCGGCCCCAGGGCGCGCGAGCGAATCTGGGGGTTTTTGGCATTGCTGGCCTGCAGCACCGACAGCAGCACTCCCTCGGTGTGCGGCAACGGCAAGAAGTCATGGAGGAAGGTGACGATGGCGCACTTGTCACCCTTCATCGTCACCGTCCGCTCCCCGAAGTTCGACGCCGCGCGGTAGGCCGCGGGGACGTTGCTCAACAGCCGCTCCGGCGAGCCCCCCGACAGCAGCAGCAGCGTCTTGCCCGCCATGGAGTCCAGGAAGTCACGCACGGTGGTCGCGCCCAGCTGGCGCGCCGTGGCATCTGGACTGCCGAACTGCGGAGCCAGCACCTGCGAGGCGGCGACCAGCACCCGCAGGAAGTCCGACATGGGGTAGCTGGAGAAGCTGATGAAGCTCCGCTCGAAACGCTTGTCGGCCAGCAGCTCGTAGCACTGCTTCAGGGCCAGCTCGCCCCCATGGTTCCTCACCATGTGAAGCAGCCCGTTCATGAACAGCCCTCGCACCGTCTCAGCGGGGCTGGGCAGGGAGAGATATTTGGAGTAGGCGGACGGCGTTTCGGCGGCGGACGGCTTCACCGATCCCTGGGACGGACTCATGGACAAACGGGGCTCCTTGGCAACAGCGTACATGGGCCCGCCTCCTGAGTGGAGATCCACTCCAGGAGAAAAAGGGGACGACACCGGAGCACACGTGGGGAATCCCCCTCGGGTGAGGGGGGCCTCGAGCACGGCCCGCTCCGAAGTGGATCACTCCGAGTGCTGCTACGGGGTCACGGCGCGCAAAAGCGAATTGCCCGCATCCGCCACGTAGAGCGTCCCATCCGGCCCCACCGCCAGCCCCGCCGGGAGGACGAAGTCCGCATGTTGGCCGTCCCCGTCCCGAGCCCCGAACAGCCCCGAGCCCGCCAGCGTCGTCACCTCGCGGGCCTTGCCGTCCGTGCCGACGAGGATGCGCCGGATGCGGTAGTTACCGGGATCCGCCACCGCCACCGAGCCGTCCCCCAGCACCGCGATGCCCAGGTAGGGCAGCAGCTGCGCTGAGGCTGGAACCCCATCCATGTACCCTGGCGAGTCGCCCGCCACCGTCGAGACGAGGCCGTTCTTCAGCGCCACCACTCGGGCCATGCCCGTCTCCACGATGTAGAGGGTGCCATCCGCCTTCACGGCCAGGGCCGACGGCCGGTAGAGCCACTTGTCCGCCTGTAGCGTCGTCACCGGGTTGCCCGTGGAGACCAGATCAATGCGGCGGATGACGCCGTTGCTCAGGTCCGCCACCAGCAGCGCCCCGTCCGGTGCGATCGCCAGGCCCGCCGGCTGGTTGAAGCGCGCGCTCGTGGCGGGCCCATCCCCGGAGCCCGCCTGCGACTCCCCGCCGGCGAACAGCGTGGCCGCCCCGTCCGGAGTGATGCGGCGGATGCACTGGTGATCCGTGTCCGAGACATAGATGTTGCCCGCAGCATCGACAGCCACTCCCATCGGCCCGTCGAGCCCCGTCAGGATCGTCTGGATGTCCCCCATCGAGGACACCCGCTTCACCGAGTCATCGAGCGCGTCCGCCACCACCCACCCGCCGTCCGGCATCATCGCCACGGCCACCGGAGCGCCGAACTGCCCCATGCCCCTGGGTCCGTCGATGCCGCCGCGCATCCCCGCCTGGCCGGCCATGGTGCGCACGCTGCTGGCATACGGGCCGTGAGGCACGGGACGCGGTGGCGCGGGGAACTGCACCAGGTTGGAAGGCACCGGCCGTCCCAGCGCCTTGTAGAGCACGTTGGCCACGATGCGGGCGGCGCGCGGATCCGCGGCCTGCTCTCCCGAGAGCGTGTGCACGAAGTCGATGCCCCCCGCGGAGAACACCCACGCGTCGCCCTGCTTGCGCAGCACCATCTGCCCAATGCCGAAGGCGCCCTGCAGCGACAGCGCCGGGGACTCGGCGAGCACCTGCAGCCCCGAGGGCGAGTGGCCGTTGTCGACGATCTCATCCATCTCGTAGCCGTTGGCCATCCAGATGGTGTCACCCGCCCGGAAGCCCGTGCCCGCGAGCGCCCAGTGGCTCGGGTCGGTGATGACCAGCGGGAAGGAGAACTGGTGCCAGCGGCTGTTGAACATCACGCCGAAGAGCTTGTTCTCCGGGCGCGACACCGGAGCGTCCCGGAACTTCGAGCTCCACAGCGGGCTGTGTGGCCCCACGGGATCGTGCGAATCTCCCTTGTAGCAGGTGATGATGCGCCGCGACCGGCCGTCCTTCGCCGGCTCCAGGCGCACCTGCCAGTAGCCCTGGTTAGCGCCGAGGTTGATCAGCGAGCGGCCCTCCGCCAGCGCCCGGTCCATCTGGTCGCGGATCCCGCTCGTCCAGTACTCGTCATGGCCCGAGAGGAAGACGACCTTCGCGCCGCTCACGTAGTCGCGCTCGTCCATGTCCTCATCCGTGGCGTAGCCCACGTCCAACCCCTGGGCCTCCAGCCACCGCACCAGGCTGAGATCATCTCCCAGCAGGTGGCCGGAGCCCTGCCCTCGGTAGAACGGCCGGTCATACGAGGCCTGGAACCCCCGGGCCACCCCGTACTTGCGCTTCATCACCCCGAGCTTGTCGTCGTAGAGGCTCGTGTTGCCCCAGACGTTGTACGCCTGCCACGTGGCCGTGGGGATCAGCGCCACCACCTCCGAGCGCGGCTTCGGATCGCGCACGAAGAAGGGCACGTAGCGCTCGTAGCCGTCATCTCGCACCAGCTTCACCAGGTAGACGCCGCGCACCCAGTCGGCCTTCGTCTCGATCTCGACGGTGGGCGCCCACTGGCAGGCCACCACGCCCGTGCTCTCATCGATCGGGCAGTCCGGCTGACGCGGCGCGCGGATCGGGCCTCCCCGAGCCAGCTCCCGGCCTCCCTTCCCGCCGTAGTAGCCGAGCCGGTACACGTACCAGCTGAAGTTACGGGTGTCGGGCACGTTGACGGCCACCGGGAGCCGTTGCCCCGGCGTCACGGTCATGCTCAGGGAGTAGCCCTCGATCTCCCGGTTGTTGGCGGCACGCTTGATGCGCCATGCCTCGGTGCCTGTGCGCTGGTTCTCCAGGCGAACGGCATCCGGATCAGGTTCGGGCAGGGGTGGCTCCGTGGTGCCCCCATCCGTCCCCGAGGGCGGTCCCGCGTCCGGATTCCCACTTCCCGCGTCCGGGGGCAGGCCCGCGTCCGGATAGCCCTCCAGGGGAGGGGTGTCGCTCCTGCCATTGGGCGGAGGGGGGCGGTTCCCATTGCTCTGGCAGCCTGCCAACACGCCCAGCAGGCCCAGCACGATGACCCCTCGCCCCAACAAGCGCCTTGCCTGCCCCATTGCTGCCTCCGCCGGTCAACGAAGTCCGACGGTAAGCACGCCGATCCGGATCGGAAGCGCCGTGTCAGAGGAAGGTCCAGGAGTTCAACACTCCACCCTCGTCACGCCCCGAGGAACTCGCGGTGCAACCGGGCCGTGAGGGGCTTCAGGTAGGCCTTGTCCACCAACAGGGAGAGCTGCAGCGGCGAGGTGTGCACCGCGTGCACCCGCGCCCCCAGCTCCTCCGCGGCGAGCAGGGCCCGGCGCAGGTATGCCCAGTCCGCGTTGATGCCCGCCCCCACGCAGGTGACGGTGCCGACCTGCTCCTGGAGCGACACGTCGTCTCCGAAGCGCATGGCCAGGTCCTTCCGCACGGCCTCCAGCCCGTGGATGTCCTGGAGCGGCACGGCGATGTAGCTCCGCGACTCCCGCCCGAGCAGCCCATCAAAGCTCAGCGCACGCCCGCGCACGCCGCGCGCGTCGAGGAACTCCAGCAGCTCCGGCAGCCGCACCCGCTCCGAGGCCGCCGACAGCACCGCCATCTCCTGCTCGGCCGTCACCCCTTTGACGCGCGTGTCGGAAGGGACCGTCAGCTCCTGGACGGCCGTGCCCGTGCCCTGCGCGTGCGCCGTGCGAGCGAGGATGACGATGCCCTTGGCCTTGGCGAACTCCACCGCCTGCGCATTGAGCACCTTGGCACCCGCGCTCGCCAGCTCCTGCATCTCGTCATAGGAGAGCGACTCCAGCTTGCGCGCGTCCGGCACCACCCGCGGGTCCGCGGAGAAGATGCCGTCCACGTCGGAGTAGATCTCACACGCCTCGGCCTCGAGCGCCGCGGCCAGCGCCACCGCCGTCGTGTCCGAGCCCCCCCGCCCCAGCGTCGTCACCTCCTTCTTATAGGAGACGCCCTGGTAGCCGGCGACGATGACCACCTTGCCGCGATCCAGCTCCTCGAAGACACGGAAGGGGCGCACCTCGACGATGCGGGCCTGCGAGTGCGTGTCGTTGGTGATGATGCCGCTCTGGCTGCCGGTGAAGCTGATGGCCGGCACGCTCAGCTCCTGGAGCGCCATGGAGAGCAGCGCCATGGAGATGCGCTCGCCACAGGTGAGCAGCATGTCCAGCTCGCGCCGAGGCGGGTCCGGGGACACCTGCTTGGCCAGCGAGAGCAGCTCGTCCGTGGTGTCCCCCATGGCGGAGACCACGACGACCACCTGGTAGCCTGCCTCGCGCCGGGCCTTCACGCGCTGGGCGACCTTGCGGATCTTCTCCACGTCGGCGACCGAGGAGCCGCCGTACTTCTGAACCACGATGGGCATAGAACGCCTCGTACCTTGTTGGGTGCGTCCGGAAAACCACGCCGAGGGGTTTTCATGCAGGACGCTGGCCAACCGGATGCGCAGGCCTGCCAGGTGTGCGGTCGCCTTCTTGACAGAGCGAAGACTTCCAAGCAGGAGGGCTTCTTATGGCGATGATTGAGGTCCAGAACCTCACCAAGCGGTACCGAGACCGAAGTGCCATCGAGGGCCTCTCCTTCAGCGTCAACGAGGGAGAGCTGCTGGGCTTCCTGGGTCCCAACGGGGCCGGCAAGTCCACGACGATGAAGATCCTCACCGGGTTCCTGCCCCCCTCGTCGGGCATGGCGAAGGTGGCGGGCTTCGACGTCTTCGAGAACCCGCTCGAGGTGAAGCGCCGCATCGGCTACCTGCCGGAGACCCCGCCGCTCTATCCGGAGATGACGGTGCGCGGGTACCTGAAGTTCGTGGCCTCGCTGAAGCGGCTGCCGGGCCGCGGGCTGAAGGCCGAGGTGGACCGGGTGGCCGGGCTCACCGGGTTGACGGACGTCATGGACCGCGTCATCCAGAACCTCTCCAAGGGCTACAAGCAGCGCGCGGGCATTGCCCAGGCGCTGCTGGGCTCGCCGCCGGTGCTCATCCTCGACGAGCCCACCGAGGGGTTGGATCCCTCGCAGCGCGCCGAGGTCCGCGGCCTCATCAAGGGGCTGGCCGGCAAGCACACCCTCATCCTCTCCACGCACATCCTGCCGGAGGTGACGATGACGTGTGAGAAGGTGCTGATCATCAACCAGGGGAAGATGGTCGCCTACGACGAGATCCGGAAGCTGGCCTCGGTGCATGGCCAGTCCGAGAACGTCTCGCTCGAGGAGATCTTCATCAAGCTCACCGCCGCCTGAGCGGCCTTTCCCACGACTCTCCGAGAGGACTCCACATGCGTACCGCCCTGGCGATCGCCCGCAAGGAGCTGTCCATCTACTTCACCACCCCGTGGGCCTACGCGGTCTTCACGGCGATGGTGGCCATCTCCTCGTTCTTCTTCATGGGCCTGCTGCAGACGTTCCAGGAGGTGCAGGAGATGGCCCGCGCGCTGGGCTGGAACCAGCTGCCGCCCGACTCCGCGGCCTACCGCAACCTCACGGACGGCGTCGTCGTCCAGCTCTGGGGCGTGGTGCTCATCATCACGCTCTTCGTGGCGCCCTTCCTCTCCATGCGGCTGTTCGCCGAGGAGAAGCGCAACAAGACGTTCGAGCTGCTGATGACCACGCCGGTGCGCCCCATCGAGCTGGTGGTGGGCAAGTACCTGGGCGGGCTGGGCATCATCTCCGCGGCGCTGGGGCTGACCATCGTGTTCCCGATCATGCTCTCGGCGTTCGGGGCCAGCTCCACCGGCACGGTGCTGGAGTGGCCCACGGTGCTGCTGGGCTACGGCGCGGTGCTGCTGTGGGGCGCCACCTGCATGGCGGTGGGGATGTTCATCTCGTCGCTGACGGAGAGCCAGATGGTGGCCGCGCTGCTCACCTTCGTGGTGATGCTGCCGTGGATGCTGCTGCGCGGGCTGGCGCAGAGCACGGAGGAGCCCATGCGCTCCTTCATCACCTATCTGTCCTTCGACTCGCAGCTGTCGAACCTGCTCAAGGGCGTGCTGGATTTGAAGGCGCTGGTGTTCTTCCTCTCCGTCATCCTCTTCTCGCTGCTGCTCACCCACCGCACGGTGGAGGCGCAGCGCTGGGCTTAGCCGCTTGCGCGAGGGACCCATGAAAGCCTCCTCTGTCGGAAAGATCCTCGGCGCGCTCGGGTTGCTGCTGCTGCTGTCGAGCCCCTTCACCCTGTTCTTCACCTCGGGCTCGGTGGCGCTCACGGCGGCCAAGGCGGTGTCGGGGCTGGTGCTGCTGGGCGCGTACTTCGCCACGAACTTCAAGCAGTTCGGCCAGTTCGCCACGCGGCGCTCCAGCTTCTTCTTCGGCACCACGGTGCTGCTCGGAGTGGTGACGCTGGGCGCGCTGGCGGCGGTCAACTACATCGCCTACAAGAAGAACAAGAGCTGGGACCTGACCAAGCACAAGCTCTTCACCGTGGCGCCGCAGACGAGCGCCACGCTCGCCGGGCTCAAGGAGAAGGTGCACGCCCTGGCCTTCCTGCCACCCAGCAACCCCTACTACGACACGGTGGAGCAGCTCTTCCGGCTCTACCAGGCCGAGGCGCCCGACAAGTTCGACTTCGCCTTCAAGGATCCACAGCGCAACCCGGATCTGGCGGCCAAGTACCAGCTCAAGGAGGGACAGGCCACGGTGGTGCTGGTGCGCGGCGAGGGCCCCAACGCGTCGCACACCACGCTCGCCACGCTCTCCGAGCAGGAGCTGACCAACGCCCTGATCAAGCTCAACGCGGTGGGGGCGCAGAAGGTGTACTTCCTCTCCGGCCACGGCGAGTGGCCGCTGCAGGCCGACCCTCCCGCTCCAGGCCAGCCAAGCGACAGCCTCTCCGAGCTTCGCAAGGAGCTGCTCCAGGAGGGCTACACCGCCGACGAGCTGAACCTGGCGGGCCAGAAGGAGGTACCGAAGGACGCCTCGCTGGTGATCATCGCCGGGGCGAAGACGCCATACACGCCCGCGGAGATGGAGGTGCTGCGGCAGTACCTCGGGGCGGGCGGGCGGATGCTCTACTTCGCGGAGGCCAACGCCGAGCCGAAGCTGGACGCGCTCCTGGGCGAGTACGGCGTGGAGGTGGACAAGGGCATCGCCGCGGACCGTCAGTTCAACAGCGGCAACCCCTATGTCATCGTCTCGGCTTTCTACAGCGAGCACGAGCTGACGCGGCCGCTGCGCCAGCGCAAGCTCAACATCGAGTTCCCCACCGCGCGCAGCCTCACGGTGCTCCGCCAGGGCATGGCCGAGGGCGTGAAGGTGGAGCCCGTGGTGCTCACCTCGCCCTTCGGCTGGGTGGAGACCACGCCGGATGCAGACGCCACGCCCTCGGACGGAGAGAAGTCCGGCCAGCTCACCCTGGTGGCCGCCGCCACGCGGGACACGAAGAGCGCCAAGGACAAGCGCTTCGATGAGGCCCGGGTGGTGGTGATGGGAGACTCGGAGATCCTCCTGGATCCCAACTGGGGCCACGAGGCCAACCGCAACCTGGTGCTGAACGCGCTCGGCTGGGCGAGCACCCAGGTGGAGAAGATCACCATCCGCCCGCCGGATCGCGAGGTGTCCACGCTGGAGATGGATCAGCACATGCTGGACAACATCCGCTTCGTTTCCACGGACCTGCTGCCCCTGTCGCTCATGGGCGTGGGGCTAGCCATCTGGCTGTCGAGGCGAAACAAGTGAAGCAGACAGAGAAGACCCTGGTCACGCTGCTCGCCGTTACCGTCGCCGCCGCGGGGCTCGGCCTCTACGCGTACTTCGGCGTGAAGAAGCCCGAGGAGGTGGCGGAGGTCCGCAAGGAGCAGTCCGAGAAGCTCTTCGCCCCGAGCGCTCCCGACGAGAAGCCCAAGGATGGAAGCACCGCTGCCGCGCCTGTCTTCACGCAGCTCACCGTGCAGGCCAAGGGCGTCACCGCGATGCTGGAGCGTCAGGGCGACACCTGGCGCATCACCGCTCCGGTGTCGGCCAAGGCGGACAAGTCCGCAGTGGACAGCCTCACCCAGCAACTCCAGTCCGCGAAGTTCAAGGCCACCGTGGAGGAGGCTCCCACCGACGCGGACCTCGAGAAGTACGGCCTCAAGACGCCCGTGTTCGCGGTGACGGCGAAGGCCTATGTCCCGGATGCCTCGGGCGGTGGAAAGGATGATCCGTCCCGCCAGCGCACGGTGACGCTGTATGGCGGAATCGAGAACCCCTTCGACGGCTCTGTGTACGTGCGCCGGGACGGGGATCCGCGCGTGTATTCGGCGGACGGGGCGGTGCGCTACGCGCTGGAGAAGGACGTGTACGCGCTGCGGGACAAGGAGCTCCTGGGGATCCCCGAGGCGTCGGTGAAGGCCCTCGACGTGACGGCGAAGGCGAACTCGTATGCGCTGGAGCGCGATGCGGATCAGTCCTGGCGGTTGACGAAGCCTTCGGTGGTGCGTGCGGACGGGGAGCGCGTGAAGCAGGTGCTCAAGTCCCTCGGCGAGCAACGAGCGCTCTCCTTCCCCACGGACTCGGCGACGGAACGCACGAAGCTGGGCCTCGACAAGCCCGTGGTGGATGCGCGCTTCACGCTCGACAAGGACGAACCGGTGCGCGTGCGGCTCTCGCAGGTGAAGGAGGGAGAGGGCTCGAAGGTGTATGCGCTGCGCGAGCAGGGCCCAGCGGCGGTGCTCGCGGAGGTGCCGGAGGCCGCGCTCTCCGTGCTGGACGTGGGGCTGGCGGAGCTGAGGACCAAGATGCTGCTGGCCTTCAAGCGCGATGAGGTGAAGCGCCTCGTCTTCTCTCCGGGCGCGGGGGGAGCTCCCATCACCGTGGCCAACACGAAGCCCGACTCGAACGCTCTCGATGGCTGGCAGGTGGAGGCGCCCAAGGCGGGCAAGGCGCAGGGCGTGAAGGTGGCCTCGCTGCTCAGCTTCCTGGCCAACCTCAAGGCCTCCAGCTTCGGCGAGGCCAACCCGAAGAAGTGGGACAAGTACGCCATCACAGGGGCCTCGCGCGGCGTCTCGTTGCAGGACGCGAGCGGCAAGGAGCTGGCGCGGCTGGCCATCGGCAGCGCGGTGCCGGACAAGGAAGGTCTCGTCTACGCCCGGGGCTCCAGCAACGAGGTGGCTCAGGTGGAGCTGGCGCGGCTGTCCTCGCTGCCCGAGCGTCCGGAGGATCTCCTGGCCGCCACAACCAGCACCGCGACGGATGGCGGCACCGCCACGGATGGTGGCCCCACGCTGGCGCAGCCCTGAGCTTCACATGGACTACACGATCCGGCTGGCGACTCCCGAGGATGCCCAGGGCCTCACCCGCGTGCACGTACGGAGCTGGCAGTCCAGCTACCGAGGACTGATCGCGCAGGACTTCCTCGACACCATCGACTCCGTTGAGCGGCTCGCGGGCTGGAAGAAGACCCTGGCCCAGCCGGAGATGTTCGGCGTCTACGTGGCGGTGGCGCCCGGCAGCGGAGAGCTCGTGGGTTTCTGCGCCGGGGGAAAGACGCGGGACGACGCCCTCGGATGCCAGGGCGAGGTGTACGCCATCTATCTGCTGGATGAGGTGAAGGGCCAGGGCGTGGGACGCGCGCTCTTCCAAGCGTGCTTCCAGTGGCTCCGAGCGCGCGGACTCGTGCCCGTGCTCCTCTGGGTGCTGAAGGACAACGCGCGAGCCCGGAGCTTCTACGAGCGCATGGGCGGGAAGCTGGGCAGCGAGCAGTCCATCCTGATCGGCACCGTGTCCTACGCCGAGGTGGCGTACATCTGGGAGGCGTAGCTCAGACGCGGAAGGTCCCGGACCAGTCCTGGGGCCAGAGGACCTCAGGCGCCTCGCCTTCGGGCACGAGGGCGATCACGGCTCCCTCCAGGAACTCCTCTTCGTCCAGCGCCTCGATGAGCGTGCGCACGGCGACCTGAGGATCCATGACGCGGCAGAAGACGTTCATCCGGCCTTCCTGCGTCTCGCCGCCCTCGACCTCACCGTTGCCTGTCCAGCCGAGGATGTCCGTGAGCAGCTCCTCCACGGAGTTGCGCTTCTCGAAGTCGTGCCCCGTGCCCTTGCCCTTCAGCGTGTACTGGATGACGAGCGGAGCCATGGAGTCCGGATCGGGCTCGTCATAGCCCTGATCCACGAGCGGCTCGGCGGCCTGGGCCAGGGCCATGTCCGGATCCTCGTCCGGCGGAATGGGCGTCGTCTTGTGCTCGCCCATCTCGCCGACCGCTCCCCAGTGCACGGAGAGCCCGCTCTCGTCCACCCACGCCTCCCAGTAGCGGAGCGTGTCGCCTTCCTTCTTGTAGAGCCTCAGCACGCGGGCACCCTATCGTCCCGAGGCTCAGATCTCCATCAGCGCGAAGCGCTGATCCGGCGTGTGCTTGGCCATCAGCGGCATCGCCACGTTGTAGACGGGGATGCCGCCCCGGGTCTTCCCCTCGCGCGTGCCGTGGTGCGCGTGCCCGTGAAACACGGCCTCCGCCCGGTAATGATCAATCGGCATCGCCAGGCGGCTGGTGCCCAGGAAGGGACGGATCTCGATGTTCTCCCCCTCCAGCGTCTCTGGGATGGGGGAGTAGTGCATGATGATCACCTTCTTCGGCGTGTCGAGGTGGCTCAGCGCCGCCTCCAGCTTGAGGGACTCGGTGACCGCCTCCTGCACGAAGGCCTTGGTCTGCCCCTCGCCGAACGCCTGCAACGTGGCGTTGCCGAACCCCCCTCCGAACCCCTTCACCCCCGCCACCCCGAGCACCTTCTCGAAGATGAAGTGATCCCCATCGAGGATGTGCACCCCCACCTTGGACAGCTCCGCGCAGATCTCCTTCACCTGGCCGTGCTCGTAGTCATGGTTGCCCAGCACCGCGGCGCAAGGCACGCGCAACGCGGACAGCTCCTCGGCCAGTACCTTCCCCTCGTCCGTCATGCCGCGATCCGTCAGATCGCCGCACAGCAGCAGGATGTCCGCCGAGCTGTTGACCTGCTTCACGAGCAACCGGAAGCGGCCATGATGGTCCTCGCGGCAGTGCAGGTCACCGACTGCTGCCAGTCGAATCTTCGAGCTCGGATCGCGTGCCACGCTCTCCTCCGTGCTTCCTCTCGTTCTCGTCCCACAGCCGGCCGTCGCGGAAGTTCCAGTGGTGAATGTCCACGTGGTAGTTCACCCGTGAGATCAGGTTGCCACGGCAGATCGGCTCCTCCCAGTTGCCCTCGCGCACCGTGTCCAGCGTGCGTGACATCAGCTCCGCCATCACCCAGTCCGGGACGATGTCGCGCTCGGACGGGTAGGCGTAGCGGAACATCATCAGGTGGCTGAACAGCACCTCCCAGTAGCGATCGAAGCGTCGCATGATCCGCTCCCAGTCCATCTGCCGCCCCGCCTTGAGGATGAGGTGGTTCACGTCCGACCCGTCGTAGCGCTCGCGCTCGTTGACGAAGGCCTTGGACCAGATCATCTCCTCGGCGGGCGCCACCAGGCAGCGGTGGCCGAACACGGTGGCCGTCTTCGCGCAC
Organism: Hyalangium sp.; assembly: GCF_045802625.1. NCBI lineage: Bacteria > Pseudomonadati > Myxococcota > Myxococcia > Myxococcales > Archangiaceae > Hyalangium > Hyalangium sp. The sequence goes on from NZ_JBJMQP010000155.1 coordinate 22,192, forward strand.
TCGAACCAGTCGTTGTCCACCACCGCCACGCCGTTGCCCGAGGAGAAGATGAAGTCGACGAAGTACTCGCCCTTGAAGGCCTTGTAGAGCCACACCTCGTCCGTGCGCTCGGTGCGCCAGCCATCCAGCTCCAGCACCTCGAGCGCCCGGCCCGCATCGCGCTTGCGCGGGAAGAGATCCAGATCCTTCGTGTCGCGGTAGATGCCGGTGTACGTGGCATAGGCGTACGCACCGCCGACGACAAAGGGCACGCCCGCATCCAGTAGGAGCCCGATCGCGCGGGCCCGAGCGTTGATCTCATCAGGAGCTCGGGCGCGCTCGGCCAGCGAGGCATCGATGCCCATCTCCCCGGGATGGTTCGGGTGTCGCTTTTCCATGGGGCACAAGGTAGGGACGGGGGAATTCGCCGGTCGGTCCCCTGTCGACGAGTGCCCGGTGGGCATCCAGGCGGCCTGCAAGGGCTTGGAATCGCTGGCTTTTTCGGGGAAGAAAATCCGGAAGAAAATCCGGCTTTCTGTTTTGCGGGGGTGCCGTGTCCATGGGGACGCAAACACGCTGCACGGCCCCGCCGGGGGGCCGAACCCCGAAAGGAAACACCCCATGTTCCGCAAGAGCCTGATGCTGTGCGCCGCCTCCCTGCTGTTCGCCGGTTGCGATCCGGCCACGAAGGAGGACGAGTTTCGCGAGGGCCTGCCCTCCAAGGAGCAGGTCAACGTGAAGGAGCCGGGTGGCAGCACCGGCCAGGGCCTGGAGAGCGCCTCGGTGCACGCCTACACCCAGGGCCAGACGAGCGACTTCTACAAGCTGACCCGCGGCGCCACCGTGTCGGTCAACGGCGGCACGGCCTTCGTGCTCAACCTGCTGGATCAGGTCACCAAGAACACGCCGACCTCGATCAGCGGCGACGTGGCCGTGTGGGGCCCGTATACGGACTCGCTGAGCCCCACCACCTGGAAGCTCACCGTGACGCAGACGGCGGACAACACCTACAGCTACAAGCTGGAGGGCAAGGCGAAGACGGCGGCGGACTCGGACTTCAAGGTGATCATCTCCGGCACGCACGCCATCGCCACGGACGCGCAGGGCAACCGCGTGAAGGCCTTCGGCTCCGGCGACATCACCCTGGACTGGGACGCGGCGCAGACGCTGCCCGAGCACGGCAATGACATCGGCACCGCGCAGATCCACTACTCGCGCCCGGATGCCCAGACGGTGGCCTCGGTGGAGGCTCACTTCCGCAACGTGAAGGATGACGACCGGCCGGGCACCAAGGTGAACGCGGACTACGGCTACAAGGAGACCCCGGGAGCCGGCGGCGAGTTCGACTTCGCCCTGGACAAGAACCTGGACACCGACCCTGCTCGCTCGCTCATCGAGCACCTGACCGTCAAGAGCCGCTGGGCGGTGAGTGGCGCCGGCCGCTCGGACGTGAAGATCACCCGCGGGGACGTGGGCACGGCCGAGGCCACCATCAACGAGTGCTGGGACGCCAACTTCTCCAGCCAGTTCCTGGTCACCAACCTGTTCCCCCTGGCCGGCTACGGCACCCTGACCGCCTGCGGGGGCTTCAGCACGGCCGTCTACTCCGGGCTGTAATCCACGCGCTAGACTGCGGCGCGCGATGGGAACGAGTCAGCCGGTCCTGAGAGTCATCCAGGGTGGTCCAACCGAGGACCGGCGAGCCTTCCTGCGCGAGCTGTATATGAAGCACGGCGGCAGCGTCCTGGGGCGCTGCCGCTACCTGTTGAAGGACTCGGCGAAGGCCGAGGATGCGATGCACGACGTGTTCGCCCGGGCGCTCACCCACGCGGGCGACTTCCGGGCCGAGGCCTCGCCGCTGACGTGGCTGATGAAGATCGCCACGCACCACTGCCTCAACCAGATTCGCTCGGAGCGGGCGGGCTGGCGCAGCTGGTTCGAGCGGGAAGAGGCGGCGCGGCCGGAGGGGCACGGGGGGCAGCAGTCCATGGAGACGCGGGACTTGGTGCGCCGGCTGCTGTCCAAGGTGGATCAGGAGACGCAGACCGCCGTCATCCACTACCACGTGGACGGGATGACGCTGGAGGAGGTGGCCGCGGCGCTGGGGCGCTCGGTGCCCACGGTGCGCAAGCGGCTGGAGCACTTCGCTGAGCTGGGTGGAGAAGAGTTGAGGGTCCGATGAGCGCGCAACTGTCAGAGCACCCTACCGAGTGGACGCTGCGCCGCCTGCACGCTGGCGAGCTGCCCTCCGCCGAGGCCACCCGGACCCGGACCCACGCCGCGAGCTGCGAGCAGTGCACCACGGTGCTCCGCCAGGCGGAGGAGGCCCAGCGCCAATTCGAGTCGGAGATTCCTTTCGAGCGCTTCGAGGCGGGAGTGAAGCAGGCGGAGGAGAAGGCCCGGAAGCAGGAGCCCTCCCGTGGCCTCTCCCGCCAGCGCTGGATGGGGCCGGTGGTCGCGCTGGCCGCCACGGTGTTGCTGGTGGTGGCGGCGAGGCCCCTGCTCGCCACGAGCCCGGTGCCGGGCGTGAGGACGAAGGGCGGCGCGGCGGCGGAGCTGCGCATCGGCGGTGGCGAGGGCTCGCAGCGTGTGGCTCGGACGGACGCGCCCGAGGCGCTGGCTCGGGGCGAGCGGGTGCGGCTCGGCTACACGCCGGACGCGCGCAAGTATGTCCTGGCGCTGTCGGTGGACTCGGCCGGCGAGGTGACACCGCTCTACCCCGAGTCCGGGCAGAGCCTGCCGGTGGAGCCGGGCGCGGGCACGCACTGGCTGCCGGACAGCATCGAGTTCACGGGCTCGGGCGCCGAGCGCGTGGTGGTGCTGCTGAGCGACGTCCCGGTGACGGTGGAGGAGGTCACCGCCGCCGCGCGCCGGGCCTTCGAGGCGGGTGGGCGGGATGTGGCGAAGATGCCGCCGCTGGACGTGGATGGCGACCAGACCCATTGGATGCTGCTCAAGCCGTGATGCGCTCGCGAAGACAGTGGGGCGTCCTCGCCCTCGCGCTGGTGCTGGCAACCGCCGCGTGGGCGGAGCCGATGCGCCGCTTCGCCCTGGTGATCGGCAACGACCAGGGCGGCTCGGACACCCGGCCTTTGAGCTACGCCCGCGAGGATGCGCGCAAGATGTACGGTATCCTCTCGCGGCTCGGCGGTGTCGCCCCGGCGGACTCCCGGCTGATGTTGAACGAGGACGCGCAGAGGGTCCTCGTCGCGCTGGCGGCGCTGGAGACGCAGTCGCGGATGGCGCAGGCCCAGGGCGAGCGCACCACGCTCTTCATCTATTACTCGGGCCACGCGAAGGATGGAGCGCTGCGGCTCGGAGACACGAAGCTGCCCTTCGACGTGCTGAAGCGGCGCCTGGCCGCGGCACCCGCCGACATCCGCATCGCCATCCTGGACTCGTGCCGGTCCGGCGAGCTCACACGAACCAAGGGAGCGCGGAGAGCGCCCGCCTTCGAGATCGACTCCGGCGCCACGCGGGATGCGCGGGGCCTGGTCATCCTCACCTCCAGCTCGGCGGACGAGGACTCGCAGGAGTCGGACACGATCGCCGGCAGCTACTTCTCGCACCACCTGGTCAGCGGGCTGCTGGGTGATGCGGACCGTTCCGGAGATGGCCGGGTGACGCTCTTCGAGGCGTACTCGCACGCGTACGCGCGGACGGTGGCGGACACGGCGGCCAGCAGCGCGGGGCCGCAGCACCCTACCTTCAGCTACGATCTCGCGGGCAACGGAGATCTGGTGCTCACGGATCTGCGCGCGTCCGAGGGCCTCGTGGTGCCGAGCGCCGCGCCCTCGGGGGCCTACTACTTCGTGGATCCAGGCGGGCTGGTGGTGGCGGAGCTGGAGAAGACGCCCGACACGGAGCGGCGGGTGGCGTTGGCTCCAGGCACGTACCGGGTGAAGCGCCGGCTGGAGGATCGGCTGCGCATCGGCGAGGTGGAGGTACAGCGCGGCCAGGAGACGGTGCTGGAGGAGGCGCGCTTCCGGGATGCGCCCTTCTCCGATGATCCGGTGAAGGGCGGCCGAGCGCGGGGCTCTTACTGGACGGTGGGGCTGACGGGCGGCTACCACTCCTTCTTGGACTCGCGCACCCGCGAGACGCTGTTCCTCTCCGTGCCCCTGGTGGGCGCCGAGGCGAACCTCCACGACTACTTCCGCGAGGATTGGGTGTGGAGCTTCGACGTGGCGCTGGGCGGGCGCGCCGCGAGGCTGAACCTGGCCACCCTGGAGGGCGCGGGCTACCGCTACTCGGTGCTCAGCCTGGGCACCTCGCTCACCACCGAGTGGCACGTGGGCGATCTGTCCCCCTTCATCGGCGCGCGGCTCGCGTACCTCTACATGGGCCGCAAGTTCGACGGCGCCACGTTCCCGGACCAGTACTACGCGACGTTCTCTCCCGGACTCGTGGCCGGCCTGCGGTATCGCCTTTCGCGCAGCCTCGACCTCACCGGGCGCGGCCGCCTCCACTACCTCACCTATAACGCCAAGGAGCAGAGCCCCGACGATCCCAGCCCCAACAACTCCCTGGGCTACTGGGAGCTCGCGGCCCTGGTGACCTATGAACTCTAAGGAGCCAGCGATGCGAACCCTCTGGCCCGCACTCCTCTGTCTGCTCGCCGCGTGCGGCGGCAACTTCTCCAACGAGGATCTCGAGTACCTCAACGCGCTGCCGACGCGAGAGGCCCTCGCCAGCAAGCTGCCCGGCAACGGCACGAGCTCCGGCAGCGGGCTGGCCCAGCGCCAGGATCGGCTGAGCGTGGGAGATCCCTCACAGCTCTACCAGGACACCCAGAAGGCCTCGACCGACTTCAACAACGGGCTGGATGGGCTGCTCAGCCTGCTGGAGAACATCCGCACCGTGCCGCCCACCACGCGCGAGCTGGATCGGCGCACCTGGGGGCCCTACCCGGACAACAACAACCCGGGCAACGTCGTGCGCTTCGTGATGACTCGAGCGGATGAGGACTTCGACTACCACCTGGACTTCAAGCCCACGGCGGCGAGCGAGGACGCCTGGTGGCCCTTCCTCGAGGGCTCCTTCAAGGCGGACGCGGGCATCCGCAAGGGCGAGGGCGACCTGCACCTCTTCATCTCGGACGCGGTGGCCAAGGGTATCAACGTGGGAGACCTCAAGGGCCTCAAGCAGCTCGACGTCGGGTACCAGAACAAGACGCTGCCCTCACGGGTGCAGATGATCTTCTCCACGCCGCCCACGCCTCCGGCCACCACGGCCCCCGCGGTCGACTACATCTACCGCGAGCTGCCCGGAGGCTTCGGGGAGATGCACTTCCTGCTCACGGGCACGGATTGGGTACCGGGCGGGCTGAAGGAGGACGTGGAGATCACCAGCCGGTGGACGCCGGAGCGCGGGGGCGTGGCGACCTTCGTCATCCGCGCCGGAGATCTCGCTGGCGCCAGCTACAAGGAGTGCTGGGACGCGCAGAACCAGCTCACCTTCGCCAAGCGCAGCTGGGAGTTGTTCGGAATTGGACTGGCCAGCGCGTGCCCGGACATCTCCGGCTTTGACAATTAAGCCGCTCCTCAGAGCGGCACGCCCCGTCCGAGCGCATGACGCAGCGTGTCTTTGCACGAAAAAATTGGCCGATGTCAGGGCCGCTTGTTAGGCAGGCAACCCCACCTGGCCGGCTCCTGCACGATACCCCCAGGATCAGGCATGGCAGCGCGCCATGCCCATTGCACCTCGGAGCCCGGAGCAAGGTGGTCACTCAGGAGGATTACACAATGAAGGCGAATCGTCTGTTCATCGCGGGTGTGGCGGCTCTGTCCCTGGCGGCGTGCGGTGGTGGCACCGATTACACCGCCGCCATGTCGAGCAGCGCTGAGAAGCCTGCGGTCACGGTCGCGTCCACGGGCACCGGCAACGCGACGGTCACGGTGGACAAGAAGATCGAGGTCAGCGGCACCTTCAGCGGCCTGACTGCCAACGCCGCCCAGGCCCACATCCACGGGCCGATGGGCGCTGACGGCACCGGCCCTGTCTACTGCACCCTCAAGGTCCCGGGCGCGACCAGCGGCAGCATCGAGGCGGGCGCGTCCGATGACGCTGCTTCGTGCGCCGCCAAGGAGGTCACCGACGCCGAGAAGGCGTACTTCGATGACGGCAAGATGTACGTGAACATCCACACCAGCAACAACCCGGGCGGCGAGATCCGCGGCGACCTGGCGAAGAAGTAATCGTCCTACCGTGGTCCCCAGGGGCAGGCCGGGCCGCTGTTCGCCCGCCTGCCCCTCTTGTTGTCCTTCCTTGACTCAGCCGGGCGTGCTCTTTAGGTTCCGGCATTCCTCAGAGAAGCTCGAAGGATCTCCATGGCCCGCATTACCGTCGAAGACTGCCTCCCCCTCGTCGACAACCGCTTTGCCCTGGTGCTGCTCGGCGCCAAGCGCGCTCGCCAGCTCATGGCCGGCGCCCGCCCCATCCTGGAGATCTCCAAGAACAAGCCGCCCGTGCTCTCCCTGCGCGAGATCGCCACCGGCCGCGTGAAGTTCGACCGTGACGTGCGCGAGGCGCTGTCCGGCAAGTACACCAGCGAGGAGCAGAAGGCCGCCGCCGCCACTCCCAACCTCCCCGCCGCTCCGCCTCCGGCCGTCTAGCTTCGGGCTCCTTCTGGGAGCCCCCCCGGGGGAGTCGAGTCTCCCGCGCGCAGCAGCCGCACCGCGCGCGCGGCGATGGACTTCTCCCCCTTGTAGCCCAGCGCCGGTACGAGCTGCGCCAGCGGCACCCAGCGCGTCTCGTCCACCTCCACGCGCGGGCCGGGAGGCAGCACTCCGAGCTCCCCCGCCTGATAGCGGAACAGGAAGAAGTGCACGCGCTTGAAGATGCGCTGCCCTCGGAACTGGTACACGTAGCGGATCTCCCCCAGCGGGGCGACCAGGGTGACGGTGAGGCCCGTCTCCTCGCGCACCTCGCGCGTGGCGGTCTGCTCGGGAGTCTCGCCGGGATCCACGTGCCCCTTGGGCAGCGCCCACAGGTTGCGCCCGTGGGGGCGGATCACGGCCACCTCCCAGCTCCCCGCGTTCTCGCGGATGACCACTCCTCCGGCGGACGCCTCGCGCGGCATACGGGCCGCACCCTACCCTGAAGCGGGCCGCCCGTGCCTCACATCCCTTGCGAGAAATGCCGGAGCTTGGCCTCCGCTCCCAGCCGGTAGGCGTAGCGCAGGTCCGACAGCAGCCGATCCAGCCGGCGCCCTCCCACATGCCCCATCATCCGAGAGCAGAAGTTGCGAGACAGGCGGTTGGCCTCCTCGTAGCGCCAGCGCTCCTGGGAGGAGAGGCTCGGCCGGTAGGAGATGCGATCGAAGAGCCGGAGCAGCAGCTCCTCGGACCAGGCCTTCACCCCCTCGCCCCAGCGGTGCAGCAGGCAGACGGCGAACTTGTCCACCTCGGCCTGGGCCTCCAGCTCCAGCAGCGACAGCGCCCGCCCGTGGGCCGCCGTGTGCGCCACATAGAGAAAGTGCGAGACGCCCTCGGCCAGCTGGCAGTACCCATCCAGGTCCCCGTCCAGCACGTAGCCCACGGGGCCCGCCTCGTACGGCTTGAGCCTGTCCAGCAGCGAGGGCGCCAGGTACAGGGCCAGCTCGAGCGCATCCTCCCCCTCGCTCACCAGCAGCTCTTCCTCGGCCCGGCCCGTGCCGCCCAGCTGCACCGCGGCCTCGGTGTCCACCACGAAGGTCTCCGCCCGCGCCTCGCAGGTGAAGCCATAGATGGCCTGCAGGTGGTCCTGCATCCGACCGATCATGCGCGCTCCCCGCTAGTTGGGCATGTGCCCCTTGGGCGTCAGCACCCCCGCGTCCACCAGCACCCGCTCCAGCTTGTTGCTGCCGGTGCGCACCCAGGTCTCGTACACCTTCAGCGTGCCCGTAGGCCCGCCCTGCACCATGCCGCGCGCGGAGATCTCCTCCAGCACCTCCACCAGCGCCCGGAACTTGGAGCATAGCTCCCGGTACACCTCGGCGAACCCAGCCCCAGGCGACAGCTCGGCCACCTGCCCGTACGCCGTCCCGCCCATCTGGATGTAGTAGTCCGAGCCCACCACGCTGCTCTGCAGCGCGCCCGCGAAGAAGCCCGCCTTGTACAGCGACACGTCCCCCAGGCGGCGCAGCGTGCGGATGCGCTCCTCCCGCTCCTGCAAGAGGGCCCGGTGGTACAGCACCGCCAGGGGCTCGTGGTCCTTGCGGCCCTCCTGCTCCTGGCTGAACAGCTTGTCGGTGGTGGCGAACTCGGACAGCAGGTTCACCAGGTAGAACTCGGTCAGCTCGGTGATCACCACCCGTTGGCGCCGAATGACCTCGTCCAGAACGGCCTTGAAGAACTCCTTCAGAGAAGAACCGGTCACCAGTTCACTCATGGGTATCGACCTCCTCCCCTCACGCTTCAGGGGACACCCCAAAGGGTACCAACGGACATTTCTTGTCGCAAAGGCAGAGCCCAGTCTTTTCAGGCACTTACGCTGGCACTCTCGCGGGCAGAGTGCCAATCCGTGGACATGTGAGGGCCTTGCAGTCGAGGACGGCGACTGCCAGAGCAGGCTGGGAAATGGCAGTCCGGACGGCTGTTTAGCCGGACACAAGGACCTGCTCCGGGTCGCTTGACGGGGTGACTTCGCTGGTTATTATCCCGCGCGCTTGAGCATTAGCACTCGGCAGTCGCGAGTGCTAAAGACCCCGGGCCCTCAGGCCCACATCCCACCCAGGCGCACGGTCCATCCGGGCGTCTTTCTCAAGGAGACCGAAACCATGAAGATTCGCCCCCTGCAGGATCGCCTCATCGTCAAGCGTGTTGCCGAGGAGAACAAGACCAAGGGCGGTCTGTTCATCCCCGATACGGCCAAGGAGAAGCCCCAGGAGGGCAAGGTCGTGTCCGTGGGCAACGGCAAGGTCCAGGAGGACGGCAAGGTGCGGCCCATGGACATCAAGGCCGGTGACACCATCCTCTTCAGCAAGTACGCCGGCACCGAGATCAAGCTCGAGGGCGAGGATCACCTCATCCTCCGCGAGGAGGATGTGCTGGGCGTGATCGAGAAGTAATCCCCCCGCTTTTTTCCCTTTCCTCCCGATAGGACAAGAACCATGTCTAAAGACATCATTTTCGACGTACGCGCGCGTGAGGCCATTCTCCGCGGCGTGAACATCCTGGCTGACGCGGTCAAGGTCACCCTGGGGCCCAAGGGCCGCAACGTGGTCATCGAGAAGAGCTTCGGCTCGCCCACCATCACCAAGGACGGCGTCACCGTCGCCAAGGAGATCGAGCTGGAGAACAAGTTCGAGAACATGGGCGCGCAGATGGTGAAGGAGGTCGCCAGCAAGACTTCCGACGTGGCCGGCGACGGCACCACCACCGCGACCGTGCTCGCGCAGGCCATCTTCCGCGAGGGCGCCAAGCTGGTGGCCGCGGGCCACAACCCGATGGACATCAAGCGCGGCATCGACAAGGCCGTGGCGGTCATCGTCGCCGAGCTGAAGAAGCTGGCCAAGCCGACCAAGGACAAGAAGGAGATCGCCCAGGTCGGCACCATCTCCGCCAACGGCGACGAGACGATCGGCAACATCATCGCCGAGGCCATGGAGAAGGTGGGCAAGGAGGGCGTGATCACCGTCGAGGAAGCCAAGTCGATGGAGA
>NZ_JBJMQP010000156.1:0-109828 GCF_045802625.1 Hyalangium sp.
CGCACCTTCCCGAGCGCTCAAGGGAGCCCTCACCCAGATTGAACGCTACGGTCTCGTCCATAGAGCGGACGGAAAGCTGCGGATCACCGCCAGGCTGCTGCGGCAATGGATCTCGGAGCGGGAGTACGCATGAACCCCTACAATTGCTCTGATCCTGGGAGATCCTTCGTCGGCTATGAGGCCGAGCGGCAGGAGGTTCTTCGCGGCTTCGTGAACGGGAAGTCCTACGCCCTGCTCGGGGGTCGGCGGTGCGGCAAGACCTCTCTCCTCATGAGGCTCCGGGAGGATCTTCAGCAGCGCGGGCTCAAGCCCTTCCAAGCCCTCCCGCGCTTTCTCGACATCCAGTCGCTCGTTCCCCGCTCTCCGTTCGATTTCTTCAGCCGCATCCACACGCTCGTCACGGAGGGATTGGGTACGCCCGCCTGGGAGAGCCCTCCCCCTCGCCAGGCCTACCAGGAGTTCCTCAATCGGCTCGATGAACTCCACCCGTTGATGGAGCGGGCTCATGGGGCGAGGTGGCTGGTCGTTCTGTTGATTGACGAGTTGGACGCGGCCCCCAAGCATCTGCCGGACAGCGAGTGCTTCGAGAACCTCCGGAACCTGCTCATGGAGTCACGCTTCAAGCCCTACTTCCGCGTCGTGGCCTCGGGCTGCTCCGAGATGGGGAAGCTGATCGGCACAGGGAGTCCCCTGAACAACCTGGCGAAGCTCTACACACGCGTGCTGACCGTGGAGGAGTCTCGTGAGTTGGCGGGCAAGGGGTTCCTGGAGGGCCTGCGCCAGGATACGGAGGAAGAGCTCCTGCGCCACACCGGCAGACACGCCTACGCCCTCCAAGGCCTGCTCGAGAAGCTCCACGAAGCGCCGCGCCCCCCACACCGGAGAGAGTCCAGGCCGTCTCCGAGGTGTTCGCCCGCGATCACGGCAATGACTTCGAGGTGTGGCACGCCGATGTGGGCGACGCTGGCCGCGCCTGCTACGAGGCGCTGGCAGGCGCGGCCCCGGAGGGCCTCACCCGGCAGCAGCTTCGCGAGCGCGTGGCGCGGGGCCAGTCTGTCTCCGACGGCCTCCTCACCCTGAGCTATCATGGCTTGATCCATGAGGACGCTGCCGGCCAGAAGCGCATTGCGGGAACCCTCTTCAAGGATTGGTTCCTGGACCACTCTCAACCCTCTCTGCCCCACCCGACGCCCATGACCGCACCTGCCCGTGATCAGGTCTTCATCAGCTACAGCCACAAGGACAAGAAGTGGCTGGACCGCCTCGAGACGCACCTGAAGCCGCGCATCCGCAACGGCAAGGTCAATGTCTGGAACGACCAGCGCCTCAAGGCCGGCGAGGAGTGGCGCAAGGAGATTGATGAAGCCCTGGCGCGAGCCAAGGTGGCGGTGCTGCTCGTCTCTCCCCACTTTCTCGCCTCGGACTTCATCGCCAACGACGAGCTACCGCCCCTCCTGGAAGCCGCGAAACAGGGAGGCGTGAAGATTCTCTGGGTCCCTGTCAGCACTGCCGCTTTCAAAGAGGCGAAGATCGACATCTACCAGGCGGTACTCGACCCGATCAAACCCCTGGACAAGCACCACCACGCGCACGTCAGTGACGCGATGGAGAAGATCTGCAACGCCATCAGCCAGGCCTTCTCCGCCACATGAGCGAAGACGTGCGCTAATGCCCCCTCGCAAGCTCCCACGGCACCTCAACTGGCTGGAGGCCTTCGTGGCCGCCGTCGAGGCCGGCAGCCTGGAGGCCGCCGCCGAGCACCTGGGCGTGGCCCGCTCCGTGGTGAGCGAGCACATCCGCGCCCTGGAGACGGCCCTCGGCGATGGCGAGCCCCTGCTCGAGCGCGGGCCCGGCCGCCGGCTCCACCTCACCCCTCGCGGCCAGCGGCTCTACGCCGGCACGCAGACACCGCTGCACCAGTTGGATCTCAAGCGCCTGAGAGATCTGGCCAGCTCCGAGCCCAGCCTGCGCCTGGGCCTCAACCACACCCTCTCCACCATGCTCCTGGCGGACATCGCCCTGGACGCGGCCCAGGCGGGCATCAAGCTGGAGATTGGCTTCGGCGGACCCCTCGAGCTGGTGCGCGAGGTGCAGACGGGACAGCGCGACCTGGTCGTGGACTTCACCCCGCTGCCTCCCCACCGGGGCGTGGAGACCGAGTCCCTCATCAGCCTGCCCTTCGCGGTGCTGGCGGGCCCGGACACTCCCCTGGCGGCTCGGGCCGGAGCGCGCGAGACGCTGCTCGTGAAGGACCTGGAGGGCCAATCCTTCGTGGACTGGCTCCGGGATGATCCCTACGGAGGCGCCAACAGCGCGCGCTTCGAGGCCCACGGCGTCTCCGTGCACGAGGTGGCCCGCGTGGAGAGCTTCCTCCACCTCTTCGATGTGCTCCGCGCCTTCGGCCAGGCCTGCGCCCTCGCGCCGGATCTGCGGCCCCTGCGCGCCTTTCCCCCCGAGCTCCACGTCTGGCCCCTGGAGGAAGAGCAGCCCCAGCTCATCGAAGTGGTCGCCCTCTGGCCCGCGGGGATGCAGACCCCGGAGACCCGCCATGTCCTCCAGGGCCTGCGGCGCCGGCTGAGCCAGAGACGTCGGAAAACCGACTAGAACGTCGAAATTTTACGGATTTCCGCCGTAAACCCTCGGCCTTACCTTTACGGGGAGATGGAGGAGCGCACATGACCCCGACGGAGAGGACCCTGGCCCGCCTGCCTGCCCACCTGCGCCGCTACGCGGTGGGCCAGGAGTACGCGTCCTATACCCCTCGGGATCAGGCGGTGTGGCGCCACATCCTCCACAAGCTGCGCAGCCACCTGTCGGACAAGGCCCACCCGGACTATCTCCAGGGGCTCACGGCGACGGGCATCGGCGTGGAGCGCATCCCCAGCCTGGACGAGATGAACGAGAAGCTGGCGAAGCTGGGCTGGGGGGCGGTGGGCGTGCGCGGCTTCATTCCTCCGGCGGTGTTCACCGAGCTGCAGGCGCTGGGAGTGCTGGCCATCGCCGCGGACATCCGCACGCACGAGCACATCCAGTACACGCCGGCGCCGGACATCGTCCACGAGAGCGCCGGCCACGCGCCCATCATCGCCAACGCCCGCTATGCCGAGTACCTCAAGCGCTGCGGCATGGTGGGCTTCAAGGCCATTGCCTCGGTGGAGGACCAGGCCATCTTCGAGGCCATCCGCAACCTCAGCGTGGTGAAGGAGGATCCCGCCGCCACGCCCGAGGAGGTGGAGCACGCCCAGGCCCGGCTGGATGCCGCCACGCGCAGCCGCCGCTACGTGAGCGAGAGCACCCGCGCCTCGCGCCTCTATTGGTGGACGGCCGAGTACGGCCTGGTGGGCAGCCTGGAGCACCCGCGCCTGTACGGCGCCGGCCTGCTGTCGAGCATTGGCGAGGCGGAGCACTGCCTCACCCCGGCGGTGAAGAAGGTGCCGCTGAGCCTCGAGTGCGCGGACACCGAGTACGACATCACCCGGATGCAGCCGCAGCTCTTCGTCGCCCGGAACTTCGAGCACCTGTTCCAGGTGCTGGAGCAGTTCGAGGCGACGCTGGCGTGGAGGCGCGGCGGAGACTACGGGCTGCGCGAGGCGCAGCGGGCGCGCTCGGTGAACCACCTGGTGCTCTCGGATGGGCGCGAGCTGACGGGCAAGGTGCTGGAGCTGACGGAGGGCCCACGCCCCGTGTCCGAGGGGCTCGGCACGGCGCTGGTGCGCCTGGAGGGGCCGGTGCTGCTGTCGCGCGAGGGCAAGGCCCTGGGCAAGCCGTGGGCGGGCGAGGCGCTGGTGGCCTTTGGCGCAGGCACCCTGCCGGAGCGCGGCGAGTTCCAGCTCGAGCTGGCCAGCGGGCTGCGCCTGCAGGGCTTCGCGGTGGGAGGGGGCGAGGTGCTCCACCTGCGCGGGAGCATCGGCGGCCAGGAGCTGGCGCTGCCCTCGGTGTCGCGGCTCTTCCTCAGCGAGGGCCTGCCGTCCGTGGCGGGTGGCCCCGCGGATCCGGGGACGTGGGATCAGTGGTTCGGTGAACTCAACGCCTTCACCGCGGGCGATGGCGAGGCCCGGGCCCGGGCGCGCAAGGCCGAGGCCCTGCCCAAGCCCGTGGCGATGCTCTATCGCGAGGTGCGAGCCCTGCGCGAGTCGGGCGCGGTCCGGCCCGAGCGCGTGGAGCAGCTCGCCCAGGCCGCCAGCGCGTTCCCGGACGAGTGGCTGCTCAAGGAAGAGCTGGCGGAGCTCCGCGACCCCACTTTGGCGCTTCCGGGGCAGGGCTCCTTCACCGAACACGCCGCCTACATCTAACAGCCCCGAGCAAGGTGGTCCGGCGCTTCCGGGAGCGGCACAATGCGCGCCCCGGAGATCCTCCCTTGCACCCTGCCCGTCGCTTCCTGCCCGCTGCGCTCTGCTGTCTCTGGCTCCTTGGCTCCTCCGCCCTCGCGGCGCCTCCCGCGGCAGCGCCCGCTGGGAACGCCGAGCTGTCCCGGCTGCTCGCGGCCTTCCTCGAGGACACGCCGATGGTGAGCGATTTCCAGTCGCTCACCGACGAGATCGGCGGGAGGGCCACGGGAGCCCCCGCCAACCTGCGCGCGGTGGAGTGGGCGCTCGCCCGGTTGCGCGAGGCGGGCGTGGACGCGCGCAAGGAGCCCTTCCAGATGCCCTCGCTGTGGCTGGAGCGCTCGGCGCGCGCCACCCTGCGGGGAGAGGGCGTCAACTACACCTCCCGCGTGGCGGCCATGCCCTTCTCGACCGCCACGCCCAAAGGTGGGCTCACCGCGCCGCTGGTCTCCGTCGGCAGGGGGACGGAGAAGGACTTCCAGGCGCTCGGGGCCCGGGCCCGCGGGGCATTCCTGCTCGTGGAGACCGAGGAGCTGAAGGACATCGACGGCCTGTTCCGCGAGTACACAGAGGACGCCGCCATCGAGCAGCGGGTATATGCCTCGGGCGCGGCAGGCGTGGCGTACATGGGCTCGCGGCCGCATGATCTGCTCTACCGCCACAACGTGGCCGCGGGCCTGCGCAACACCCTGCCCATGTTCGTCATGGAGCGGGATGGCGCGCTGCGGGCGCTGCGGCTGCTGCGGACCGGCAAGGCGCTCACCCTCACCGCCGAGCTCGACCTCCAGACCGGTCCCGCCTACACGAGCTACAACGTCATCGGCGAGCTTCGCGGCACCACGCACCCGGAGGAGATTGTCCTGGTGGGAGCGCACCTGGACTCGTGGGACCTGGGCACGGGCGCGCTGGACAACGGCGCCAACGTGGCGGCGCTCATCGACGTGGCGCGGCAGATGCGGCGGCTCGGGGTGAAGCCGGCCCGCACCGTGCGCTTCGCCCTATGGAACGGCGAGGAGCAGGGCATGTACGGCTCGTGGGGCTACACGCGCACGCACGAGGCGGAGCTGGACCAGCACGTGATGGTGGCCTCGCTCGACGTCGGCTGCGGGCGCATCAACGGCTTCTACACCGGGCGCCGCCCCGAGCTGCCGCCCTTGGTGGATCAGGCGCTCGCGCCGGTGAAGGGGCTCGGGCCCTTCACGCAGGTGGACGAGCCCCTCGTCGGGACGGACAACTTCGATTTCATGCTGCACGGGGTGCCCAACCTGGTGGCCAACCAGGAGCCGGAGCTTTATGGGCCGAACTACCACGCACGCTCGGACGAGGTGGACAAGTGTGACGTGCGCCAGCTCCGGCTCAACGCGGCCATCGTCGCCGCGCTCACCTATGGCTTCTCGCAGATGGACGCGAAGCTGCCGAGGCACTCCCGCGCCCAGGTGGAGGAGCTGGCCCGCACCACGGAGCTGCTCGAGCAGATGAAGTCCTTCAACGTCTACGAGGACTGGGTCGCCGGCAGGCGTGGGCGCAAGTAGCCTGGGGCCAGCTCACAGCGAGCGGATGGCGATCTGCGTGAGCTCCTCGTCCGTGAGCACCAGGGGATTGGCCTTCATGCTGCTGGCCACCCGGGCCTTCTCCACCAGCCGCGGAACCTCTGCCTCCGTCAGCCCGTAGCGGCGCAGGCCCGGCACCGCCAGCGCCTGGCACAGCTCCTTCACCCAGGCGATGGCGTCCTCTGCCCGAGCCTCCGCCCTCCCCGTGAGCAGCACCGCCGCCTCCTGGAAGCGAGGGAGCGACGGGTGCTCGGGCGCGCGAGCCCGCAAGGCCCGCAGGTTCACCTCGAGGCTCGCCGCCAGCAACGCCGCGCACACGGCACCGTGCGGCGCCTGGAACATGCCCCCCATCGGCGCCGCGAAGCCGTGCACGGCCCCCAGCCCCGAGTTGGCCAGGCAGAGCCCTCCGAAGAGGCTGGCCAGCGCCAGGTCCTCCCGCGCCGCCGCGTCGAAGTCCTCCAGCACCGCGCGACGCAGCGAGCGCGCCGAGCGGCGCATCCCCTCCCGAGCCAGCGCGTCCGTGAGCGGATTGGCCCGGCCGGAGAGGAAGGGTTCAATGAGCTGCGAGAGCGCATCCAAGCCGCTGGAGGCAATCACCGGCCCGGGAGCACCCACGAGCAGGTCCGGGTCCACCAGCGCCACGCGCGGCAGCATGAGCGGGCTGCGCAGGCTGGCCTTCACCTTCTCTTCCTTGGAGCCCAGCACCGCGTTGCGCGTCACCTCCGAGCCCGTGCCCGCCGTGGTGGGAATGGCCACCAGCGGCACCGAGGGCTGCGTCAACGGCCGCCCCCGCCCAATCACCTCCAGGTAATCCAGCGGATCCCCACCGTTGGCGGCCAGCGCGGCAATCGCCTTGCCCGCATCCAGCACGCTGCCTCCGCCCAGCGCCACCACGACATCACAGCCCGCTGCGATGGCCGTGGCCGTGCCCTCTCGCGCCAGCTCCACCGTGGGCTCGCTCTCCACCCGGAAGAGCACCGTGGACAGCCCCAGCCTGTCCAAGCCCTCACGAAGAGGCGCGGCACGCACGGGCGTGCTCCCCGTGACGATCATCACCCGGCGCCCTCCCAGGGAGCGAACCACCTCGGGTGCCTCGGCCAGACGGCCCGCGCCGAAGAGCACGCGCGTGGCGGTGGCGAACTCGAAGGACAGAGCGCCGCTCATGTCACCACCCCGCATCTTCCGGGAAGCAGTTGGCGTACTTCCGGCTCGTGCGGGGCTCGGCCATCATCGGCGCCACCGTGTCTCGCCACTTCAGGTAGTGGGCCGTCTCCTTGTGCGCGGCCGGAGCCGCGGGCGTGCGGTACGCCTCGACGAGCACGAAGCGCGTCTTGTCCTCGGTGTCCTGGATCACGTCGAAGCGGGCAACCCCCGGCTCCTTCACGCTCTCGCGGGCATTGGCCAGGGTGGCCTCGCGGAAGGCGTCGACGTGCTCGGGTTTGACGTGAACGTGGACGTGGACGATCAGCAAGCTGTGGGGCATGCGCCCAGGGTAGCGCGAGCCCTGCCTACCGGGGTAGACGCTGAGCTCCCGGTTCGTTAACACCCCTCTGCCCTCTTTCCCCGGAGACCCATGAGCCTCAAGTCCCTTGCCCGCATTGTCTGGGCCTCAGGCGCGCTCAGCGCCCTGCTGCTCACCGGCTGCGCGACGGCGCCTCGCAAGCTGGGCGTCGAGGTGAAGAACTGCGACACCCAGGTCCGTCCCCAGGATGACTTCTACAAGTACGTCAACGGCTCCTGGGAGAAGACCACCCACATTCCCTCGGACCGTCCCCGCTACGGCACCTTCATCGAGCTGGCGGACAAGAGCGAGGCCGCCCTCAAGACGATCATCGAGGAGGCCGCGGCGAACAAGGGCGCTCAGGACGGCAGCGACACCCAGAAGGTGCGCGATCTGTACCTCAGCTTCATGGACACCCAGCGCATCGAGTCGCAGGGCCTGGAGCCCATCCGCGCGGACCTGCAGCGCGTGGCCGCGGTGAAGAGCACCGATGAGCTTCCCGAGCTGTTCGCTCAGCTCTACCTCGCGGGCGTGCACACCCCGCTCATGGTGCTGGTGAACCAGGACGCCAAGCAGGCCACGCGCTACATCGTCTACGCCAGCCAGAGCGGGCTGGGCCTGCCGGACCGCGACTACTACTTCAAGCCGGAGCCTCGCTTCGTCGAGGTGCGCGCGGCGTACCAGGCCTACATCGAGAAGCTACTCACGCTGGCCGGAGAGAAGGATGCCGCCGCCGCGGCCAGGTCCATCATCGAGCTGGAGACGAAGCTCGCCGAGAAGAGCTGGGATCGCGTGCACAACCGCGATCGCGAGGCCACCTACAACCTCAAGACGATGGCGGAGCTGGAGCAGCTCACCCCGGGCTTCTCGTGGCAGCGCTACCTCAAGGCCCTGGGCGCGGAGAGCACTCCGGGCGTCATCGTCCGCCAGCCGGACTACTTCCAGGCCCTGGCGGACGTGCTGAAGCAGACGCCGCTGCCCGTGCTCCAGCAGTACCTCACCTACAAGGTGCTCGACGACAACGCCGAGCTGCTCAGCAAGCCCTTCGAGGACCTGCACTTCGAGTTCCACGGCCGCACGCTGCAGGGCCAGGAGGAGAACCGCCCCCGCTGGAAGCGCGGAGTGGCCGTCGTGGAGGCCGCGCTGGGGGAGTCCGTGGGCAAGCTCTACGTGGAGCGCAACTTCAGCCCCGAGTCCAAGAAGCGCATGCTCCAGCTGGTGAACAACCTGCTGGCCGCCTTCAAGGACGGCATTGATCACCTCGAGTGGATGAGCCCCGCCACCAAGGCCAAGGCCCAGGAGAAGCTGTCCAAGTTCACCGTGAAGATCGGCTACCCGGACAAGTGGCGGGACTACTCCAAGCTGCAGATCGCCGCGGGAGACCTGGTGGGCAACGTGAAGCGCGCCAGCGCCTTCGAGGCCCGGCGCAACTTCGACAAGCTGGGCAAGCCCATCGACCGGACCGAGTGGGGGATGACGCCGCAGACGGTGAACGCCTACTACAACTCGACGATGAACGAGATCGTCTTCCCCGCCGCCATCCTCCAGCCGCCCTTCTTCGATCTCGAGGCGGATGACGCGACCAACTACGGGGCCATCGGCGCCGTCATCGGCCATGAGATCAGCCACGGCTTCGATGATCAGGGCGCTCGCTCGGACGGAGACGGCAACCTGCGCGACTGGTGGACGCCCGAGGACAAGAAGGCCTTCGACGAGCGCACGGCCAGGCTGGCGGAGCAGTACAGCGCCTTCAAGCCCATCGACGAGATGCCGGTGAACGGCAAGCTCACGCTGGGCGAGAACATTGGGGACTTGAGCGGCCTGACGGTGTCCTACCGCGCCTACAAGCTGGCGCTCGACGGCAAGGAGGCTCCGGTCATTGAAGGCTTCACCGGTGACCAGCGCTTCTTCCTCGGCTGGGGGCAGATCTGGCGCACGCTGTTCCGCAATGACTTCCTGCGGCAGATGCTGCTCACGGATCCGCACTCGCCGGGGCCCATCCGCGTCAACGGCGTGGTGCGGAACATGCCGGAGTTCGATCAGGCCTTCGGCGTGAAGGAGGGCGACGGCGCGTGGCTGCCGCCCGAGAAGCGCGTGAAGGTGTGGTAGCCGGGCGGCCGCGCTGGCCGCCCGCTCGAAGCCCGGGGGTTCACCTCCGGGCCGCCGGGCTCAGAAGTCCTGAATGCGGTCGGCCAGGTCCGAGTGCTCGACGAACTGGTTGACGTTGCCCTGGATGGCGGCGATGCGCTGATCCCGGTCCAGCTCGGCCGCGTCCACCGCGTCCAGCTTGTTCCACTCGCGCAGCACCGACTCCTCCTCGGGAGGGATGTGCTTGTTGTACTCCGACGAGAAGTAGAACATCGCCCGCGCCACGTCGCCCTTGTGCGCGTCGGGCGGCTCGAACACCTTGCGGCCCTGCGCATCCAGGCCGAACTTGGCGCCGCTCGGGCTGCTCCACTGCACCTTCGCCACCTTGCCGAACGGGAAGTTGCCGCGCGTGCCGTTGGCCTTGCTGTCCACGGGGAACAGGTGGTGCAGATCGCTCTTGGCCTCGCCCACGGCGCCCTTGGACTGCGGCCACGTGTGCTCCACGTTCATGTCCGAGCTGCTGGGCACCTTGCCGCCCGCGATCTCCCGGCCCGTGTACACGTCCTTCACCTTGCCGTTGTGCACGTCCAGGTTCGTGAAGATGATCTTCCGGGCCTCGTTGTAGCTGACCACGTGCTTGCCGGCCGACGAGTCGTGGATGGCCTTGATCAGCGCCGCATCCCGCAGGCCCTGGAACGGATCATCCGTCGACGGAGTCGGCTGCGTGGGCTTCGCAGCCGCCGGCGCGAAGACCGAGCCGAGCCGCGTCAGCATGGACGGATCCCGCGTCGGGCTCGCCGAGAACGACGAGCGGTCCGCGGCGCGAGCCGTAGCGGTGGAAGCGGTGGAGGGAGCGGCCCCGCGCGACAGCGGCATCGCGGAGGGGCGGGACAGGGGGCGCTGGAGGCTGACGGAGTTCACATCCCTGTTATCGGCGTGGAATACCTACAGTTGCTTCCATCATCCGACTTTTCGGCATTTCCACCTTCACTGTAACGGGGAGGCGCCTCAGAACACCAGGCCCACGCCGGCATGCGGCAGCGCGGCCACGCCCTCGGCCCACATGAGCGACAGCCCTCCCGTGAAGAACACGCCCAGGCCCGGGCCCGACAGCTCGAGGGTCGCGCCGCCACTGGCACAGGGGAACGCCCAGTACGCGCGGGTGGGGCTTTCGTACCGCGAGGCCCCCGCGCCGAACTCCAACAGGAAGCGGTGGTAGGGCCCCGTGAGGGTGGGCAGGCGGACCACCGCCTCGGCGGTCCCGAGCTGGGGCCCGTCCTGGAACCGCAGATCCTCCACGAAGAGGAGATCGCCTCCCACCTCGAACCGGGGACCCAGGACCAAGGAGTAGCCCGCCTTCACCCCCACTCCGCTGGAGGCCCCATCGGGGGTGAGGATGCCCGAGCCCACCAGCGCGATGCGGAACTTCTGGCACACCCCGTCCTGGGACTGGTAGCAGATCGGATCGGCGTACTCCTCCCGGAAGCCCCCGCGGCGCTGAGCCACGGCACTCCCAGGAAACAGCACCAGCAACGCCAGCCCCAGCCCGCACAACGCCCAGAGATTCATCGAGCGAGAGTTCATCATGGCTGCATCTTCTCACATTGGCTGGGAACTCCGCTGCTCCCCCCCTGGCCTCCACGCACTGCCGCGGGGCTCTCGCTAGAGTCAGTGCCGTGAGCCAGCAGACAGCGAGTCGGAGGGTGGCCGCCGTGGCCGCCGTCATCGTGGCCCTGGGGGTCGCGGGGCTCTGGTTCCTGCTGGACGAGGGTCCGCGGGAGCAGGGCTCGAAGCAAGGCGCTCCTGCCCGCTCGGTGTCCACGGCCTCCCACTCCACGAGGGCCGCTCCGCCCCGGCAGGCGCCTTCTTCCCAGGCTCGGCAGCAGAAGCCTCCCGAGGGCGTGCTGGCGGTGGAGGTCCTCTCCAAGAATCAGCCGCTGCCCGGCGCCCGGGTCCAGGTCTACGAGCGCGAGCCGGCGGACCTCTCTGTCTTCCCCGCGCGGTGGTTCGGAAGAGAAGCGGGCCCGACGGGAGCAGACGGGCGGTGGGAACTCCCAATCGCGCCGGGCAGCTACTACGTGGCGGCCCGCGCGGAGGGACTGGCTCCGGCCTATGCCTCCGTGGTGCACCCGCCGGGCTCGGCGAGGACCGCCGTGCGACTGCTCCTGGAGGAGGGCATGGAGCTGGTGGGCTCGACCCTGGACAAGGCGACGGGCGAGCCCGTGTCACTCGCGGAGGTCATCCTCACTCCTCCGGCCTTCACGTCTGGCGCACGAGACCGCGTGGATGCTCCCGAGGAGGAGGGCCTGGTGGCCACCAGCAACGAGCTCGGCGAGTTCCGCTTCCCGGGGCTGGTGCCGGGCCGCTATCGCCTCGAGGCGCACGCGCCCGGCTACGCCAGCACGGTGCTGCCCTCCGCTCCCATTCCCTTCAGAGGTCTCGCCACCCTGGTGATGGTCCCCGGGGGTTCGCTCGACGGGATGGTGCTTGGCACGAACGGTGAGCCCGCAGCCGAAGCGGAGGTGCTCGCCGTGAGCCGCGACCAGGCCGTATCAGCGCTCTCCGACAGCGAGGGGCACTTCTCGATCGAGGTGCCACCGGGCGCCTACGCCCTCTCCGCCCAGAGGGGCCCGGAGGCAGGAGCGCTGGAGGGAGAGGTGAGCGTGACAGCGGGGCAGCGAGTTCAAGGTCTGCGCCTCCAGCTCGGTGCGGCCGCCTGGCTCTCCGGGAAGGTGGTTCGCGGGGACGACTCGGGCGTGGGAGGGGCGCGGGTGGAAGTCTCGCCTCGAGCCCTGTGGGCGGCCAGCCATCAGGCGGGGACGGACGAGAGCGGCGCCTTCTCGCTCCCAGCGTTGGCCCCGGGCACCTACACCCTCCAGGTCTCCCTGCCCGACGGCGGC
The DNA here is from genome assembly GCF_045802625.1 of Hyalangium sp. Classification (NCBI taxonomy): domain Bacteria; kingdom Pseudomonadati; phylum Myxococcota; class Myxococcia; order Myxococcales; family Archangiaceae; genus Hyalangium; species Hyalangium sp. The sequence continues at coordinate 12,365 of NZ_JBJMQP010000156.1, forward strand.
CACTTCACTCATGGCCCCGTCACGCTGGCCGCGGGCGAGCACACCTCCCTCACGCTCACCGACACGGACGATTCCTCCCGTGCTGGCTCTCTCTTCTGTGCGGTCCATGAACGCGGGTCCCGTCGTGAGGTGATGAACGCCCTGCTCCGAGTGACGTCCCTCCAGCCTCAGAGCCCCGCTGCGCCCAGGACCGTGGAGCGCAAAGGATGCTGCATCCTCTTCGAGAGGCTGGAGCCTGGCCCCTACCGAGTGGAGGCCCGGCGCGATCCTCACGCCCAGGCCATCGAGAAGCTCGTCACCGTCCGGCGCGAGCGAAGGGAACCCTGCGAGCTCGAACTCGACGACGCGACGGATCCACAGCCCGGGCTTGCCACCCTGGAGGGACGGGTGCTGGAGCCCTCGGGCTCCCCACCCTCCGAGCCCGTGGCGGTCGAGGCGTTCTTCCAAGGCCGTCTGTGGCCCATTCGGAAGCGGATCCTGACGGATGATCAGGGACGATTCCGGCTCCTCCTGTCTCCGGGCCCCTACACCCTGAGCGCGTTCTGGCCGCGCTCCCTGGGGTGCCCCGCCTCCAGGCCGCACCAGGTCCAGCTCAAGGCGGGCCCGAACCCGGAGACCCCGCTCCTCGTGGAGGAGCATCCACCCGATCTGCGGCTTCAGGTGGTGGATGCGGACGGTGCCCCCGCGAGGCAGGCCCTGGCCCGGATGCTGGACGATAGCCCTCGGTCCGCCGAGTACGCGCAAACGGATGAGCAGGGACGGCTCGACGTCTGTCTTCCCGCCGAGGTGGCACGACCGCAGGGCTCCACCGCGGCCCTGGTCATCAACTCCTCCGACAGTGCCCGAGCGGCGCGGGTCGACGTCACCCAGGGGCCGCGGGAGCGCACCGTCCGCCTCCGTCCCCTCCCCGCCTTCCAGGGCCGTGTGATCCAGCCCTACGGTGCCCCCGTGAGGCACGTCATCCTGGAGATCATTCCGCCCAACCAGCTCGACTCTCCCCGTATCTACGAGTTCATGGGAGACCACTTCGAGCTCCCGCGGTTCCCCCTGGGGCCGACTCAGATCCTGGTCAACGCGGATGGGCAGAGGGCCTCGCTCTTCGTCGAGCTCCAACCCGAGGAGCACAAGGTGCTGGAGATCCCCGTGTATCCGGTCGTCTCGTTGACGGGGCGGCTCGTCGACGCGGCGACGCGGCAGCCTGTCGCCCTGGTGATCAACCCGAGGTCATTCCTCGGCCAGCGGACCGGACCGGATGGCCGCTTCTCCTTCCGCGCGCTCCCCGCGGGAGAGCTGATGCTCTACATCGCCGGCCAGCCGCCTCTGCGCGTGAAGCTGTCTCCTGGGCAGATCAACGACCTGGGAGATCTCCCCGTCCACATCCCCTGAGAGAGGAGGGCTCAGTCCCAGGGCGCGGCCATCAGCTCCCCGAAGCGCAGGCCCAGCTCCATCCGGCCCACCATCGCCTGCCCCCAGGCCGTCGCCACAGCGGGCCAGGTGGTGAGATCCAGCCCCGCCGAGGCGATGGCCTTCAGCGGATCTCCCAGGCCCATCCCCTTCAGCAGCCGCACGTAGTCCAGCAGCGTGGGCAGGGGCCTGCCGGGGAAGATGGGCTCGTGGTCGATGGGCTTGCCCTCGATGCGCGGGTGCAGCGAACGCAGGCGCTCCTCCGCCTCCGCGCCACGCCGGGCCTCCTGGGTGAGCCGCGCATCCTCGGCATGTAAGCGCTGAATCTCCGCCGCGCGCCGGGCCTCTTCCGCCGCGCGCCGGGCCTCCTCGGCCTGCCGCTCGGTCTCCCGTGCCTGGCGCTCGAGTTCCCTGCGCAGGGCCTCGGCCGCCTGCTGTTGTAGCTTCTGCTGCCGCTGGCGCTCCTCCGCCTCCCGCATCGCGTCGAGGCGCTCGCGCATCAGGCGGACCTCGGTGTGGAGCTCCTCCAGGAAGAGCCGCTGGGGAGCCCGAGCGTCCTCCTCGGCCTTCGTGCTGAGGAGGCGATCCTCGAACGCGGGGAACCACCGCAGGAAGCGCTCCACCTCGGGGACGAGCCAGTCCTCGCCGGCCCGGAAGGCGTTGGCCAGCGCCGCCGCCGCGTAGAACACGGCCAGCGAGGCCGTCCGAGGCTGGGCGCTCACCACCTCCTCCGCCGCGGCGAACACGCACCGCACGCGCCGAGGCACCTCCTGCGCTGGAGCCTCCCTCACGAGCAGATCCGCCTGTCGAGCAAAGCCCTCGGGATCCACCCGCCACCACGCCTCGAAGCGGGCGACAGCGTCCTCGGGCGACGCGAGCTGCCGCTCCCAGAGCTCCTGCCGCCAGGGAGCAAAGACGAAGAGCAGGTCCGCGCGCTCGCCCGGGTGCCGCTGGAAGCGCTGCCACACCGCATCGATGAGCTCCTCCCGGCCCACGATGCCGCTCCACTCGCGCACGGCCTGCCGGAGCGGCTCGCGCAGCAACTCGCGGCCAGGGCCTTCCCACACCGCCATCAGCAATCGCGCCGCTTGCCCCGGCGGCTCCTGCCAGTCCTGGACGCGAGAGGTCAGCGTCATCAGCGCTCGCGCGAGCGGAGCACCACACTCCGGCTCACGTGCCCACTGGTTCAGCAGGGGCAATTCCTCCGGCCCCACCAGCGCGAGGAAGCGCGAGACATACGCGTCGTCCAGGTCGTGCGCGCGCAGGTGCGCGGGCTCTCGGGCGAGCGCCTCGGCCGTGGCCTCTACAAAGGCCCGCACCGAGTCTGGAGTCACCGGAGGCTCCCCCGCCCATCGGAGGAAGCGCAGGGCCTCCTCTCCCGGCAGCTCCCGCAACACGGAGCGAGCCCATGTCCTCCAACGCGCCCGAGCCTCCTCGGACCACTCGGAGAAGGGTTGCCCCCCGGTGAGCTCAACCAGCGCCTGGGTCAGCCGGTCCGGTCCGCGCTCCGAGGCGGAGAGCAACGCCTCCAGGGCCACGAGCGAAACCGGCCTGGGCAGCGTCTGGACCACATCCCGAGCAAAGGCCGCGTCCCCCTCACGGGCCAGCCGTGCCAAGAGCACGCTCGAGCCCCGGGAAGCCAGAGCGCGGCGAGCCTCGGAGACCTGCTCCGCATCGGGCGAGTCGAGCGCGGCCTCGAGCCCTGCCTCATCCTCGAGGCACAGCGCACACTCGAAGCGCACGTCGGGATCGCCGTGAGCCAGCCCCTGGCGCAGGGCGAAGAGCACATCCACCTCGGGCTCTTCTCCCCGAGAAGCACGCACCCAGGCGACGGCGGCGCGAGGAGCCACCTCCGGCTGGCCCAGGGCCTTGCGCGCGAGCTCCCGCACCCGCTCCCGGCCGTCCTTATCGAGCCTGGCCCACCGCCACACCCGCCATCTCGTCAGGGCGAGCATCGCCTCCACGCCGGCCCGCCCCTCCTCGAACAGCGAGGAGCGCACCGCGGACTGGATGTCCCGGGAGCTCTTCCCCTGGTGCATGAGCGCCAGCGCGGCCAGAGACCGCACCAGCCAGGAAGCGCTCTTCGTGAAGAGCGCCTCCAGCGTCTCGGGGCGCTCCGGAGGGCCGACCTCCCGAGCCAACCCGGAGAGGTCTGCCGGGAGCCGCTCGGCGAGCAGATCCTCCGCCTCCTCGACGAAGCCCTCCTGAAGCAGGAAGGCCGCGCACCGGCGCACATCCTCGAGCAGCGGCTGCACCCGGTCCCACTGCTCGGCATACTGCTGCTCCAGCAGCGCCGCCTGCCGTGGCTCCAGCCGGGCCACCCGCTCGGCCAGCGAGAAGCGATCCACACCCGCGTGGAGCAACATGCGCGCGGCCCCATGACGCTCGGGGGGAACCTCGCCACAGCCGCAGCGGGGACACTCGCCTCGCGCCGCCTTGAAGCGAGCGCAGGCCGGACAGCGCACCTCTTCGCCGCGGCGTGCGGCACTCTCATCGAAAGCAGCCATGCCGCTCCTCTCTAGCGCATGCCCTGGAGGGCAACTCCGTGCCCGCCTCCGGACTCCTACCCGCGTCATGCGTTCACAGGTGAACCATTGCACTGCGCCAACGTCCCCGGTCAGCGAGGAGATGTCGGTGGCGTCTTTAAAATGGAAAACCGGAATTCCCAAAAAGCCGAGGTGAAAGATGCGTCTGTCGACCGTATCGAAGCTGACCCTGTCCGGTCTGGCCGTCTCCCTGCTGATGGCGTGCCCGAAGGCGCCTCCGGACGGAGGTGGTGGCGGAGACCCGAACGCCCCGTGCTCCAGCGGGGTGACGCTGACGGCGGCCCAGGCCGCGCAGGAGAAGTACGTCACCGTGGCCCGGCCCATCCCGGGTGAGTACATCGTCGTGCTGAAGGAGCCGTCGCCGAGCGCTCAGCCGCAGCCGGTGCAGGCGCTCTCGCAGCAGCTCAACACGAAGTACGGCGGCACCGCGTTCGCCGTCTACGAGCACGCGCTGCGCGGCTTCGCCAGCAAGCTGAACACGGATCAGGCCAAGGCCATGTCCGCCGATCCGGAGGTCGCGTACGTGCAGGAGAACCAGGTGTTGACGGCGTTCGACACGGAGGAGAACGCCACCTGGGGCCTGGACCGGATTGATCAGCGCAACCTGCCGCTGGACTCGAAGTACACCTACGGCGCGCAGGGCAAGGGCGTGAACGCGTACATCATCGACACGGGCATCCGCATCTCGCACAGCGAGTTCGGCGGGCGGGCGGACGTGGCCTTCGATGCCGTGAACGACGGGAAGAACGGCATCGACTGCAACGGCCACGGCACGCACGTGGCGGGCACGGTGGGCGGGAGCACCTTCGGCGTGGCGAAGAACGTGCTGCTGCACGCGGTGCGAGTGCTGAGCTGCCAGGGCTCGGGCTCGACGTCCGGGGTGGTGGCGGGCATCGACTGGGTGACGAACAACCGGCAGCTGCCGGCGGTGGCGAACATGAGCCTGGGCGGCGGCGCGGATCGGGCGCTGGATGACGCGGTCCGCCGCTCGGTGGCCTCGGGGGTGGTGTACGCGCTGGCGGCGGGCAACGACAACACGGACGCGTGCAGCACCTCGCCGGCGCGCACGGCCGAGGCCATCACCGTGGGGGCGACGACGAACACGGATGCGCGGGCCTCGTTCTCGAACTACGGCGGGTGCGTGGACATCTTCGCGCCGGGGCAGAACATCACCTCGTCGTGGCTCACGGATGACGCGGCCAACAAGGTGCTCAGCGGCACGTCCATGGCGACGCCGCACGTGACGGGCATGGCGGCGCTGTACCTGTCGATGCACCCGGACGCCACGCCGAATGACGTGGCCAAGGTGCTGACGGACAACTCCACGCCGGACAAGGTGGGCTCGGTGGGCAAGTGCTCGCCCAACAAGCTGGGCTACACGGGCTTCATCGCGCCCTCGACGGCGTCGCGGTAACACCAGCGCTGGCGGCTTCTTGAAGGCCCCGGGTTCTCACGAGCCCGGGGCCTTCTTCGTTTGGGGGAGGCTACCCCCGGAGGCGCTGCTTCTCGGCGATCATGCCCACGGACTTGGCGGCGCGGGCCTGGCGGGTCTCGGGCTTCTTGGCCTCACGGACATAGTCGGCGTACTCGCGCTGGCAGGAGTAGGACATCTCCGCGAAGGCCCGGCGAGCGGCAGCGTTCTTCTTCAGGGCGGCCTGGAGCTCGTCGGAGGTGCCGGGGACGCCACTGTGCTCAAGCTTAGCCTTGAACGTCTTGCGCGCCATTCACCGAGACTCCAGTTTCCGAGTTTCTTCGATCTGCCCTTCAATCCAGTCGCGGTAGCTGGAGGTGCTCGTGAACCAGGACTCGGGAGCCCCCTGACTTACAAAACCGCCATTGATCCCCACAAGCCACCGCGTGTTCCCTTCCTCACGAAAACACGGGCCTCCGCTGTCTCTCGAATGCGTGTGCGCGCCAGGGAAACGGAATCGGATCTCCCGGCCCTTCCTGTTGTCGGACAAGCGAAGCTCCGTGACGATGTTTCCTCCGAAGCGACGCACGCCCGTGTCGTTCCCATCAGGTGCAGTGGCGCCGTAGCCGACCATGCTCAACTCCTGCTACCTCTTGAGCACAATTTGATCCGTCGATGATCGGTTCATCCCCACTTCGCGGCTGACAAAAACAATGGGCTGCAGTCAACACGAGGCGAGACGCCACGAGTACCCCACTACAACTGCTCTTCCCATTCCTGATGGAGACAACCGAGCGATAGCGGTTCTCGACGTCCACTGTCCCATCGGAGATCCCAAACTCATCGCGAACTGCTTTACCCGCGCCCCCACCTTCCCCTTCTGCCGGGGGCCCAACATCGGACTTTTCCGTGGCACCTCCGCTCCCACAGCACAGGAGGAGCACGACCAGGATCCGTCTTCGCACGTCGCCACCCACGCGCATCATCTCTTCACTCCTTCCCGGCAGCCCCCTTGGGAGGTGCAGCTCTCTTCGAAGCATTCCGAAGCTCTGACTCCAGCCAGTCTCGGAAGAAAGCGGTGCTCGTGAAGACCAAGTCCCCGCCCGAGGACCTGCTCGCGATCCCTACGAGCCACTGTCCCTTGGCCTCTTCTCGGAAGCATGGCCCCCCTGCATAGCCATCCCAAAGGTAGGGCCCCTGTTGCCGATAGCCTCCCTTTCCGTCCGTCACGGCCCTGGTCACGGGATTCTTCCGGAAATAACGAACCCCATAGACTCCGCCGAAGCCCCGCTTGTCCTCCGAGGCATAGCCCACCATGACCAGGGACTCGCCTACCTGGGCTTCGCTGCGTGCCAGCCGTGGCATGGAGATGTCATCATCGACAGGCCCGTCCAGAAGAATGACCGCGAGGTCTGCATACGCAGACACGACAGCCTCTCGCTCATCGAGAGTGACCTGAAGCCCAGGGTGAGGATGGACGACTCCGCGATAGGTGCGGAACTCCGTCTCCGCCGAGTCCTCCTTGAGTTTCATGTCCAGCACCGCCACCGTGAGGGCCGTTGTCACGAACACCTGCGGCATGCACGAGGAAGCGTCGATAAACGCGTTGGCGGAGGCTCCTGCCGCGGTGCCCTTCCTCGGGGAGCACACACAACTGCCCGCCGTAAGAACCAGACGAGGCGCTACCAGGACGCCACTGCACCGTGGCGTTTCCATCGCATCCTTGGACGCAATCATGACAGTGGCTGCATAGCGGTTCCTCACATCCATCTCCCCGGCAAACTCGAGGAGACTTTGGTCCGCAGGGCCGAGTTCGAAGCCCTCTGGGAGCGAAGACCCTGCATCTGCTCCACCGTCCCCAAGCCGAGCACTGCTCCCCGCTTCGCGCGCGCTTGTCTCCCCTTCTCCTTCCGAGGGAGCCTCCGCGCGGTCCCCGCATCCACGGCACCCCCACGACAGCACGAGCCCCAGCAGGCTCAAACTGGCCATGAAGAGGAACGAGGAGCGGGAGTCTGCCAAAGAAGTCCCTCACTCCTTCGGCTTCGTGAACGGCACGTCCAGCACCGGGAGCTTCTTCGCTCCCGGCAAGTCGTAGTGCCACCACTCCATCTTGTTGCGCTTGAAGCCTGCTCCCTCCATGGCCTCGCGGAGGAGCTCCCGGTGCTGGCGCGAGGCCTCCGTGCCGCCCGTGTACCCGTGGTGCGCCGCGGGGGTGAAGTCATCGAACGGGGTCGGCATCTCCACCGGAGCCCCGTCCCGCGTCACCAGCGTCAGGTCCACCGCCGCGCCCCGGTTGTGGTTGGAGCCAAACTTCGGGTCCGCCACGTACCCCGGCTGCGGCATGATCTTCCACATCTCGTACTGCACCGCTCGCGGCCGGTAGCAGTCGTACACCTTCAGCCGGTAGCCCTGGGGCCGCAGCGTGTCCGCCGCCTGCTTCAGCCGCTTCGCCGTGTCCGGCAGCAGCAGGCACCGCGCGCCCTCCGGGTACACCTTGCGCTTGAGGAAGTTGTCATCCGTCGCGTAGCGCATGTCCACCACGAGATCCGGGATGATCTCCGTGGCGTCCACCACCGGGGACTCGCCCGCTCCCGCCGAGAGCCACACCGTCAACGCCAGCTTCGCCACGAGCAGCATCTCACGTCCCCTCCGTGTACAGGGTCGGGTCCGGGACCCCCGCCTCCTGGAACCCCTTCTTCCGCAGCAGGCAGCTGTCGCACCGCCCGCACGCGCGGCCCTGCGCGTCCGGGTCGTAGCACGAGTGCGTCATCCCATAGTCCACGCCCAGCCGAGTCCCCTCGCGGATGATCTCCGCCTTCGTCATCCCCGACAGCGGCGCGTGGATCTTGAAGCGCGCGCCCTCCACTCCCGCCTTGGTCGCCAGGTTCGCCAGCGACTCGAACGCGCGGATGAACTCCGGCCGGCAATCCGGATAGCCGCTGTAGTCCACCGCGTTCACGCCGATGTAGAGGTCCTGCGCCCCCACCACCTCGGCCAGCCCCAGCGCCAGCGCCAGGAAGAGCGTGTTGCGCGCCGGCACGTACGTCACGGGGATGCCGTGAGACATCTCCGTCTCGGGCCGGTCCTTCGGCACGGCGATGTCCGCCGTCAGCGCCGAGCCTCCCACGCTGCGCAGATCAATCGGCACGATGCGAAAGTCCTTCACGCCCATCTTCTCCGCCACCTTGCGCGCCCGCTCCAGCTCCACCGCGTGGCGCTGGCCGTAGGCGACGGCCAGGCACACCGGCTCGAAGCCCGCGGCCTTCGCCATGGCCAGGCAGGTGGTGGAGTCCAACCCTCCCGAGAGCAGCACCACGGCCTTCTTCATCAGTTCACCCGCGTCCCTTCCACCGTGTACACGGCCGTGCACCCCTTGGTGCACGTGCAGTTCTTCGTGCCCGGAATGAACTCATCGGTCAGCGTTCCACATGCGCGCTGCACGTCGTAGCCGTTCGGCGTGGGGCCCGGGGGCTGGACGCCTCCGTCCCCCTCCGGGATGCCGCCGTCGCTCAGCAGCCCCGAGCACTTGCGGCCAATCAGCTCGTCCTGGCTACTGCTCAGCAGGAGGGTGTCCAGGGTCTCGTCAATGGCCGCGCCCTCGCAGGAGGCGCCGCAGCCAGCCAGGGTCGTCACCACGTGCTGCACGGAGACCGCTCGCTGCCCTTCGTACTGCGCGTTGCGCGAGAAGCCCTGGGTCGTGAGCCAGCCCGCGTCCCCGGCCTGCTGACGCGAGTAGGTGCCCTCGAAACGGAGCGTGCCCGCGTCGCCAATCGTGACGATGCCTCCGTCCGAGGCGCTGCAGTTGGTGCGCGCCCAGTCGATGGTGGCGTCGAAGCGGAAGGTCCCCAGGACTTGATCGCCGGGGACATTCGAGTTGGAGAGGCAGGAGACGGCCGCCACCACGAGGATGGGGACGGAGAGAAGGACGAGTTTTTGGAGACGCATGGCGCCGAGCAGCCTACACGAGCTCGAGCACCGTGAGCGCGACTGCACGGAAGACCGGGCTGGCCCCCAACACCGCGCCCGTGTCCACGCCGGCCGGGTCCCCGCCTCGCACGTCCGGGTCGAGCTGTGCCAGCACCCGCCCCGCCGCCAGCGAGGCTGGCACCGCACGGAAGGCCTCCACCGCCGCCTGCACCAAACCCTCCACCGGGCCGGGCCGCGCCAGGGCCGCCCCCTTCTCACCGAGGCTCAGCGCCAGGGCGCAGAGGTAGCCCAGCTCCACCGGGCCAAAGCAGGCCAGCGCGCCCGCTCCCAGCACCAGCTCGTCCGGGCCGGTGAGGTAGGCCTCTACTCCGCCGACGGGATCCAGCAGCACCCGCGTGTTCCCAGCACCCAGCTTCTTGAGCGTGGGCCGGAGCCCGGCGAGCACCCGAGGCAGGCTCTCCTCCGTTACCGCCACGGCGCCCGGAGGCGCGGGGTGGCTGAAGCCGCTCGGACGCGGCAGGGGCATGACCTGCGCGGCGGGGGCAAGCAGCTCGCTGGCGGACAGCGCCGCGGCGATGCCATCCACCCGCTCGGCGGCCTCGTTCCGGCCCAACTGCCGCAGCGCCTCGGCGTACAGCGTCCACCCGTCCACGTCGAACGGTTGCTCCTTCAGCAGCACGGGCCACAGGCGCGCGGCCAGCGTGCAGCCCTCGATCGAAGGAGAGAGCCGCTCGGCCACCAGGCGCGTGCCCTTGGCCGAGAGGGCCTCGCGCGCCATGAGCCGCTCGGCCAGCGTCACCGCGAAGGGAATGAGCTGCGCGTCCAGGTAGCTGGCGAGGATGAACTCCAGCTCCCGGGGCTCGTCCGTCAGCCGCTCGCGCAACTGCAGCGCCTCGCCCCTGAAGCCCCGATCCTCGGCCAGCCGGATGCGCCTCGTCAGCCGCTCCGGCGTCTCGGACAGCGCCGCGAGCTGGGCCGCGGCCTCTGCCAGACGCTGGAGGCTCTCGTAGGCATCCGCCAGGCGCTCGCGGTAGGGCTCCAGCACCTCGGCGCCCGCCAGAGACTCCAGGCGTCCGGCCATCGCGATGAAGGACTCGCCGTCGAGCTTCTCGTCGTACAGCGCCAGCAGGTGCTTCACCGCGGGCAAGCACCGGGCGTCCTCCGCCAGCGCGCGCTCGAAGGCATCACGCGCCCGCGCCCGCTGGGAGAGCGAGAGCAGCAGCTCGCCGTGCTCCAGCCGCAGGGCCACTCGCGCTGGAGCCTGGCGCTCGCTCTCGATGAGCCGGGCCAGGGTGTGCTCCGCCTCCTCGCCACGGCTCTCGGCGCGCTCCAGCTCGAACCGCTCGCGCAGGAAGGCCGCGCGCCGCTCGGGCCAGCCCTCCGCCACCGCGCCGAGCGCCTCGATGCGCTTCTCGACAGGCAGCGCCCGAACGTGGACGAGCACCGCCTCGGCCAGCTCTGCCGGCAGCGTTCCGATACCGGCGATCAGTCCCGTGAGCTGGGTGTCGAAGCCCGGCCCCGAGGCCAGCGCCTCGAAGGCGCGCAGGCGCAACTCCACCGGAGCCCCGGCCGCGTCGAGCACCTCGCTCCGCAGCGTGACGGAGAGCGTCGAGTCGCGCCCGGCCAGCAGGTCCGCCAACCGCAGCAGCCCCGCGAGCTCCTCTTCCGCGCGCAGGCTCTCCACCAGCCCGTCCACGTGCGCGGCCTCCGCGTCCGGCGTCGCCGCGAGCGCCCAGAGCGCCTCTCGCACGCGCGCCGCATCGCCCGCCTTCTCGGCGAGAGCCAGCGCGTCGGTCGGCTTGCCCGCCGCCATCGCCGGGCCGAAGCCCACATCCACGGCGCGAGCGGAGGCCCCGAGCCGCAGGAAGCGCTCGGCCAGCTCAGCGGGAGTCAGCGCCGCAGCCGTCTCGGACGCGATGCGCTCGATGACCTCCAGGGCCTCGGACTTCTCCCCGGCCTGCTCCCACAGGTCAGCAGCCTCCAGCAGCAGCGCGGGCTTCTCCTGGGCCGTGGCCGTGCGCACCGCCAGCAGCAGCGCCTTGGCCGCACGCGGAGCATCCCCCGAGGTGCGGTACAGCTGTGCCATGAAGCGCAGCGTGGACACTTCAGGCTCGGCGGAGGCCGCGGCCTTCACGGCTTTCAGCGCATCCGGGATGCGGCCCGCGCTCTCGAAATCCCGAGCCGCGGAGACAAGCAACTCCGTGCGGGCGTGGGCCTCGGCGAGCTCCGCGCGGGCCACTCGAACCTCGGCGCGGCGGGCGGGCTCCTCCGCCAGCAGCGGCTCCAGGGCCTCCAGCGCGTCACCGTAACCCGAGCCCGAGGCCCCGCGCGCCACCACCGCTTCCAGCGCCTCACGAGCGAGCGCGGCCTGACCCGCGGCGCGGGCCAGCGAAGCCACCTCCAGCCGCAGCAGCGAGGCCTCGTCCGCGTCCTCGGTCCGCTCCACGAGCCGCAGCAGCGCCTCCAGCAGACGCCCGGAGTCGCCCCGCTGGCGCAGGCCCTCCACCAGCTTGCGCAGCGCCGCCTCGTTCGAGGGATCCGCCTCCGCGGCCCGCTGCCTCAGCGCCCACGCGCGCTCCGGCTCCGCCAGCTCCGCATCGGCCACGTTCGCGGCGGCCAGGAGCAGCTCTGCGGCGCGGCGGCCTCCCGCAGCGGTGGCTCCGGCCTCATAGACTTCTAGCAACTCCGCGTGGCGGCCCAGACCGCGCAGCCCTTCCACCGCCCGGTCGATCAGGGTGGCATCCGCCGGACGCAGGCGCGTCAGCGGCAGCAGCGCGTCGATGGACTGCTGTGGATCATCGAAGAGGTCCGCGGCGCGGCGATAGAGCACCTCCGCCGTGGCGCCATCCTCCTTGCGAGCGAGCTGGAGCGACGCGCGATAGAGCCCCTTGGTATTGCCCGTGCGCGAGTACGCCTCGGTGAGCAGCGACAGCGCTTCCTTGCCGCGCTCGCCCTCGGGATCCAGCGAGACCACCGCCTCGAAAGCATCCGCGGCATCCCGGTACGCGCCCGAGGCCAGCGAGGCATGCCCCAGGCGCAGCCACGTGCGCACGCGGACAGGCACGGGCAGCCCCGCGCCCACCGCCATCAGACGCCGATCATACGCCTGCGCGGCGACCGGGCCGCCTCCCTGCGCGGCCAGCTCGGCCCGAGCGGCCAGGGCTTCCACGTCCTCGCCCGCCTTGGCGAGGTACACATCGAAGGCCTCGGCCGCCAGCAGCGCCTCACCCGCCTCCAGCAGGCGCTGGGCGCGCTCGCGAAGCAGCGGCAGCGCCTCGTCCGTCGGCAGGGCCGCGGCGCGCTGGGCCAGCAGATCCGCCAGCCGACGCACGTCTCCCGCCATCCGCTCGCGCAACAGCCCGAAGGCCTGGGCGTTGGAGGGATCCAGCTCGAAGGCCTGGTCCTCGCACACCAGCGCGCGCTCCCGAGCCCCCGCCTTCCGGAAGGCCTGGGCGGCGCTCAGATAGCTCTCGGCGGCCTCGCTCGGCTGCTGGCGCTGGGCCCGGCGCAGCATCAGCGCCGCGAAGGACTGGGAGTCCTCGGTCTGGAGCAGGAAGTCGCGGTGGCGTGTGAAGACAGGCTCGCGGAACGGATCGCCTTCCAGGAGGATGGCGTCGAACTCGGCCGCATCCTCTTCACGGCCCACCTCGTGGAGCAGGTCCGCCGCCTCCGCGGTGAGGTCCAGGTCATCCGGCGCGGCGGAGCGGGCGGCGAGCAGCGCGGCCGCCGCGGCCTCCGGACGGCCAGCGCGCTCCTTGTAGAGCGTGGCCGCGCGACGCAACAGGAGCGAGCGCCGAGCAGGCTCCGGCTCCTCGGCGGCGGAGTCCTCGTACCAGGCCGCCAGCTCGGCCACGCGCTCATCGCGCTCCAGCAACTCGGCCAGGAGCTTCTCCGCTTCGGCCAGGGTGCGGTCGCGGCGCAGCGCCTCCCGGAGGAAGCCCTCGGCCTTGGCGGGGTCTGCCAACGCACCAAGGTGCAGCCGAGCCAGCCGCAGCAGCACCGCGCCCTGCTCGCGAGCCCCAGCCTGCAGCGGCAGCATGCGCTCCATCCAGCGAGCTTGCGAGGCCGCATCCTCACGGCGCGCGGCGAGCGCCTCGCCCATCTGCACCGTCTCGAGGTCCGCCTTGAGCCGGAACGAGCGCTCCAGGGAGTCCTCGGCCGCGGGGAGGTCCAGCTTCACGTCCCGCAGCAGCTCCGCGCGGCGGCGCTCGTGAGCGGCGGCGGCCGAAGGCTTGCCCTCGGATTGCAGCAAGTCTCGCAGCGCGGCCAGGGCCTCGAGGGCCGTGTCCATCCGGCCCGAGTCCTCCGCGAGCCGAGCCTCCTCGCCATAAGCGGCGACCGCCGAGTCCAAGTCCTGCAGCTGAACACTGAGCGTGGCCACCCGGCGCAGCTCCGCGAGCAGCTCCAGGGTCCTGCCGTGCTCCCGATAGAGCGCGGCGAGCTTCTGGCGCAGCGGCAGCGGCTGCGAGGCCATCTCCGCCGCGCGAGCCAGCAACGAGGCGGCCACGTCCACATCCGCCAGCGAGGCGCGGGCGCGCTCCGACAGCTCCACCAGCCGATCGACCGCCACCTCCGAGGCAGGCAGCGACCTGGCGTGCGTGACGAGCACCTCGAAGGCGCCGCGAGGATCCTGCTTCTCGAGCAGGGCGGCGAGCCGCTGGGAGGCCAGCTCGTCCTGAGGATTCTGCGCGGCCAGCCGGCGCCACGCGGTGATCGCGCGCCGGGTGTCTCCGGCCTTCTCGGCCAGCTCACCGAGCCGTCGCAGCGTGGCCTCCGCGTGCTCGCGAGCCTTGGCGAAGTCCACGTCGGTGGCGAGCCGCTCCTGGAGCGGCAGGGCCTCCTTCACGTCGCCGTGCAGGAAGAGCAGCTCGGTGAGGACCTCCAGATCCTTGCCGTCCGCGGACACGAGCGCATGCGCGCGACGGACGAGCCGCAGCGCCCGCTCGGGCTCGGAGGCGGCGCGAGCATGGGCCGCGCCCTCTCGCAAGAAGGCGGCAGCCTCCTCGGGCTCGGCGTTCTCGGCCGCGGCCTCGAGCAGCGAGGCGGCCTCCAGGAACTGCCCCTGCGCCACGACGAGCGTGACGAGCCGGCGGCGCACCTTGACGTCATCCGGCGCGAGGCGGAGGGCCTCTCGCAGCGCGGCCTCGGCGGGGACCGGCTGGTACAGCCGATCGAGGTACAGACCCGCCAGCTCCGAATACAGCGCCGCGGCGCCAGTGGGAGGCGCGTGAGGAGCCTCGGCGGCGAGGAGCGCGGCCAGGCGCGCCCAATCCTCCAGGGCCCGGAACACGCGCTGGAGCGCAACCGTCGCGCCCGGATGCCGAGGCGAGAGCGAGAGCGCCTCTTCCAGGCTCCGCGCCGCCTCCTCTCGCTGCCCCTGCTGCTCCAGCAGGGCGGCTCGGGACAACAGGGCCTCCACCCGGCGAGGCAGGGGCCCCTGACGCGCGGCCTCCGCGAGCGCCTCGGCCTCGGCCTGCGGCTGCCCATCCCTGCGAGCCAGCATCGCCAGGGAGAAGAAGGCCTCGCAACGCTCCAAAGCGGGGAGCTCCAACGCGACAGCAGCGCGCAGAGCCTCACGCGCCTCGGCGCGCGAATCCTTCTCCATCAGGGAGCCAGCGATGACGAGCAGGCGCTCCCGAGCGCGCTCTCCCAGGCTGGAGTCCGCGGCCACGGCGCGGCGCCACGCGGACAGCTCGGCCCCCTCGTCCCCGGCCTCCCGAGCCAGCTCTGCCAGCGAGAGCAGCAGCGACGCGGGCCGGGGGGAGAGCCGAGCGGCCTCGGCATAGTCGTCCCGAGCGGCGACAGCACGGCCCGCGGCACGGTGGAGCGCGGCGCGGCGGGCCAGCAGCTCGGCGCGAGCCTCTCCCTCGGCGGCGGAGATCTGAGTGCTCAGCAGGGTGAGCCGCTCGGCCTCCTGCTCCTCGGTGCCCGTGCCCGGCGTCGGCAACAACGACAGGAGGGCCTGCGCCGCCCACAAGTCTCTCGGCTCTTCAGCGAGGAGCGCGCGCAGGGCGACAGCGGCCTCATGGGGGCGCCCCAGGGTGAGGGCCAGCTCCGCCAGCTCGCGGCGAGCGTTGCGCTGAGCCTCCCCCGTGAGGCGAGGCCACAGCCCGGTCAGCAGATCCGCCAGCGCCTCGCGAGAGCCCGCCTTGCGATGCAGGCTGGCCAGCTCGAGCTGGGCGTCGATGTCGGCCGGGGCCTGGGCGCTGTACTGGGCCAGCAGGCGCCGTGCGGAGTCCGTGCGTCCCGCGCGCACCGCGGCGGTGGCGGCCTTCCGGGTGAGCGCGAGCAGCTCCTGCTCGCGGGGAGCATCCGGATCGGTGGGCGGCAGAGCCAACACCGCCTCGAGATCCTCGAGCGCGCCGCGAGGATCCGAGGGCATGCGCAGCTCGCCCCGGCGCATGCGCGCGGGAGCAAAGGTAGCATCCCGCTCCAAGGACTCGGCGAGGAAGGTCTCCTCCCGGGTGCTGCCAGCGGCCAGCAACGACGCGCGATAGAGCAGCCTGGCGCCAGCGCGAACATCGGAGATGAGGGCGGCCTTGCGCGCGTACAGCTTCGCGGCCTCCAGCTTCTCCCCGCGCTCCAGCTCCAGCTCGGCGAGCAGATCCAGCACCTCGGCGGCCATCGGCCCCTGAGGATCGGCCTCGAGCGCGGCGGACAGGCGCAGCAAGGCAGCGGGCTTCTCGCCACGGTCCAGCAGGAGGCGAGCACTCTTGAGGAAGAGCGGCGCGGCCTCCATGGTGCGATCGGCGCCCACGAGCGCCTGAGCGCGAGCGCCCCACAGCTCGGCCAGCTCGCGCGTCTCGCCCATCTCGGAGTAGAGCGCCTCCAGCCGGGCGGCCAGCGCATCATCCAACCGGCGCAGCGGGAAGGCCTGCGCGTAGGCGTCGACGGCGCCCTCACGATCTCCAAGCAGCTCGCACGCGCGGCCCAGGCGGGCGCGAATATCAGCGAGCCGCTCCGGAGCGGCGGTGCGCGGCAGGGACGACAGCAGCGACTCCAGCGCGCTCCGGGCATGCTCCGGCCGCTCGCAGCGCAGAGAGAGATCGGCCAGCTCCAGCAGCACGGCGGGATCCGGCGCCAGCCGCGCGGCCTTCTCCAGCGCCACGAGCGCCTCGCCGACGCGGCCGAGCTTCGCCTCCAGCACTCCAGCCAGCTCGCGCAGCGCAGCGGACGCGAGCCGCTTGTCGCCCTGGGCCTCGGCCACCCGCGCGCGCTCCTCCAGCGCGGAAGCCAGCCCCGCCATGTCCGAGCGCTTGCGCTGCAGCGTGCACAGCTCTCCCAGGGAGGGCAGATCCCCGGGCTCGGCCTTGAGCACCTCCTGCAGCGCCTGGACGGCCAGATCCAGATCGAAGGTGAGATCCCTCGCGGCCACGGCGAGGCGGCGATACTTCTGGGCGCGCTCCTTGGGCTCGGGCGTCAGGCGCGCGAGCGACGAGAGGCAGCGGGTGAGCAAGCCCCCATCGCGCCGAGCCTCGGCCAGCGCGAGCATGGCCTCCAGCGCGGCCTTGTTGTCCGGATCCGCCTCGATGGCGGAGATAAGGAGCCGCTCGGCCTTCTCGGGCTGCTGGAGCCGGCCGCGATACAGCTCCCCCGCCTCGGCCCACAGGTTGGCGCGCTTGCGAGGCTCCTCGTAGACAGCGGCGGCCTTCTCCAGCGCCTCGGCCAGCTCCTGCGCCCGGCCGGTGGCACGGAAGTACGGGATCAGCTCCTCGAGGGCGATCAGGTCCCTCGGCTCCAGCGCGAGCGCGGCCTCCAGGTGCTCGCGAGCACGCGCCGGATCTCCCAGCTTCGTGCGAGCCAGCCGAGCCATGGCGTGGTGGCTGGCATGAGCGGCCTTGCGCACGGCCTCCGAGCGAGGCGCGGGGCCAGCCAGCTCCAGCGCCTGCTGATAATCCGCGAGCGCCTCCTGCACCTTGCCCAGGCCCTCGGCCACGCGGGCGGCGAAGAAGAGGGGCTCGGGCTCGCCGGGCAGCAGCGTCACGGCCTCGCGGTAGCGCAGCAGCGCGTTGTCGAGCTGCTTGAGGCCCTCTTCCCACACCCGGCCCGCGAGCAGGTTGGCCTGCCCCACGCGATCGAGCTCATGCCGGGCCAGGGCTACCTCACGCAGCCGATCCAGCGCCTTGAGCGCGCGCAGGTGCTCCCCATCACGGTGGCACAGCTCGCCGAGCAGCAGCAGCGCCTCCGGCTGATCCGGCGAGAGCCTCAGCGCGGCCTCGCAGTGCAGCCGGGCGCCAGCGATGTCGTCCTCGGTCTGGGCGCACAGGCGCGCGAGGTGGACGTGGGCATCGGCGGCCTCGGCCGGATCCCTCGTCAGCGCGGCGAGCCGGCGATAGGCCCGCACCGCACCAGCCCGATCCCGAGCCTGATCCGACGCGCGAGCCAAGGCCTTGAGCGAAGGCAGGTGGTCCGGCCTCAGCCCGAGCAGCTCATGAAGCGCCTTGACCGCCACGGCGGGCGCGGTATCGCGCGAGCAGCGAGCGGCGGCCTCGGCGGCGAAGAACGCAGCGGCCTCCTCGGAGGTGCGGCGAGAGAGCGCACTCAGCGCCAGGTAGCGCTCCGCGGCCCGGGCCTCCTCGCCTCGGCGCTCGCGCACCACGGCCTCGCCCCAGAGGGCGGCGGGGCTCTTCTCGCGCCGGCGCAGCAAGGTGGCCGCGACGTCCAGCGCCAGATCGTGCGCCTGGGGATCCGCGACGAGCAGCGACAGCAGCCGCTCGGCGGCGAACGGGTGCGCCTCCTGCGCGTCTCCGGCCTGGAGGTACGCCTCGCGAGCCTCGGCCAGCTTGCCCTGGGCAATGAGCGCCTCGGGCTCGGCGAAGGCCCGCGCACCCTCGAGCGTCATCAACAGCTCATCATCCGGCGCGGAGGGAGGCGGCAACCCTCCCGAGGAGAACCGCAGGCGCAGGCCCTTGCTGGACACCTCCGCGGCGGACAGGCGCGCCTGATCCAGCTCCGGCATCTTGAAGCCGCGAGTCACCGCCGCCAGCCGGCACAGCTCGGGCAGCACGCGGGTGGTGAAGCCCGTGGCGCCCTGCACTTCAATCTCGGGCAGCAGCCCCAGCGCTCCCACCGCCGAGGCGAGGATGCCGGGCACCTGCACCGAGGCCGTGGGAGAGAAGCCATACAGGCGCACGTCGTAGACGTAGAGCGCCAGCCTCTCGCCATCGCCATCGAAGGCGATCTTGAAGGTGACGGGCGTGCGCTCCGGTCCCTGCAACCGGGCCTGGCCCTCCAGGTAGCTCAGGCGGAAGTGAAGCTTCAGCTCCTCGAGGCCCGCCAGCCGGCCCGTCAGCTCCGCCACCTTGCGCGTCACCATGTCCGCGTCGAGCGTCAGCTCCAGGAAGCCGAACATGAGCTTCTTGCGCTGGTAGCGTGAAGGGCCTGCGCTGACGTTGAAGGGGAAGGTGACGTCGGGGATCTGCAGCGCGAAGTCGGCGATGCTCAGCCCGGGCGCGAGCGGCAACGGCGGAAAACCCACGAAGGCGCGCCGGTCCAGCAGCCGGAGCTCGGGGGAGGCAGCGCCCGACTCGGGCGCGGGCTTCGGGGAGTCGCTTTCGGTGGCCATCGGGGAGAGGGACAGAGGGTACCACGGTGGCTAAGCCCTCGAAATTTTTACCGATCCCCCGGCCGAGGGGCAGGCAGTGGAGCAGCGTGTCCTCCGGCGGAACGCCTCGAAATCCTTCATGGAGATGGGCCATGCGCGGCGCGCCATTCTCGGCCAATATGGCCGAGGTGCTGGCCCCCGACTCCCTCGTCCTCGATGGTCGTTTCCGGGTGATCCGCCCGCTCGGCTCGGGCGGGATGGGCGAGGTGTACCTGGGCGAGCAGGTGTCCCTGGGCCGCAAGGTGGCCATCAAGGTGCTCCACCATGATCTGCATCTGCAGCCGGGGATGACGGAGCGCTTCAAGCGCGAGGCCCGCCTGCTGTCCGCGGTGGAGCACCCGGCGGTGGTGCGCATCATCGACTTCGGCGAGTCCGGAGACGCGGCCTGCCTGGTGATGGAGCTGGTGGAGGGCGAGAGCCTCTTCGAGCTCCTCCGCAACGGCCCCTTGCCGCTCACACGAGCACTCACGGTGCTGCACCAGCTGGCTGAGGGGCTGGCGGCCATCCACGACAAGGGGATCATCCACCGGGACATCAAGCCGGAGAACGTCTTCCTCACGCGCACGGCGCGAGGCGAACAGGCACGGCTGTTGGACTTCGGCATCGCGCGGCTCGTGGAGCCCGAGGCCGACAGCAACGTGAGCCAGGTGGGCGTGGTGCTGGGCACTCCCGAGTACCTGTCTCCCGAGCAGGCGATCGGGGCTCGGGTGGATGCGCGCAGCGACTTGTACTGCCTCGGGGTGGTGGCCTACCGGGTGCTCTCTGGGCGGCTGCCGTTCGAGGGCCCGGATCCGCGCAAGTACATCGCGCAGCACGCCAACGCGGCGCCGCTGCCGCTGGATCGAGCCGCTCCCGGGCTGGCCATGCACCCCACCCTGGTGGCGCTGGTGATGCGGCTGCTGGAGAAGGATCCCGCCAATCGCTTCCAGAACGCGCACGTGCTGGCGGATGCGCTGGCCGCGGCAGGCGCGGGTCCACTGCCGGCGACCACCCTGCCCCCGGGAGTCCTGACGCCCAGCGGAGGTCCCCCCGTCAGCAGCGGCACGGCAGTCTTCGGCGCGGATCCTCCCGCGCCCGCTGCCGAGAATCCGGCCCTGGAGAGCAGCCCCGCGACGATGCCCTGGGAATCAGCGGCGAGCAGCAGCGCGGCCCCTCCGGAGGTGTCCCCTCAGCCACCGGCCAGCGTCGGCACGGCTGCCTTCGGAGCGGCGCCTCCAGCCACGTCCCTGCCACCCCCGACGGGCAGCGGCACAGCCGCCTTCGGAGCGACATCTTCTCCAGCCACGTCGCTGCCGCCTCCGGCCAGCAGCGGCACGGCGCTGTTCGGGGTGGCGCCTCCAGCGATCTCCCTTCCTCCGGGCGCATCCGGCGGGGGGCTCGCCAGCAAGCCGCAGAACCTCACGCTCCTGCTCACCAGCATCCAGGGCTTCGCCGAGCTGACCAGCCGGCAGACCCACGAGGAGCACCAACGGATGCTGGAGACGTACGAGCGGCTCCTGGTGCCCCTGCTGCGCGAGTACGACGGAAAGCTCGTGCGGAAGCTGGGGGACTCGCTGCTGGCGGTGTTCGGCTCGCCGACGGGAGCGGTGCTCTGCGGCATGGGGATGCAGGATCGGCTGTGGCGGCACAACCAGGAGCAGCCGCCCGAGTCCCAGCTCCACGTCCGCATCTGCCTCCACACGGGAGAGGTGCTGCTCTCGAAAGACACGGTGCTCGGCGAGCCGATGGAGGTGGTGAAAGCCACGGAGCAGGTGGCGCTGGCGGACGAGGTGACCTTCACCGAGTCCGTGAACCTGGCGCGCAACCGAGCCGAGGTGGCGGCCGAGCCCTGCGGCACCATTCCCCTGCCCGGCCGCGGAGAGTCGCTCCAGCTCTACCGCAGCAAGCACCTCGCCACCGAGGGTCCGCCATTCGGCGGCCGGGACATGGGCAACGCCCCGACGCAGAGGCGCTCGGTGATTCCGGGAAAGCTCTCGTTGGCGGCACTGCGCCAGAAGCTCGCGGGGCTCGGCATTTCCCGCACGGGCAAGCTCGTGGGGCTGGGACTGGCCGGAGTCCTGCTGCTGCTCGCGGGAGTGGGGCTGTGGCAATGGAACCGAAGCGCGGCGGTGCAGGCCCGACGGCTGCTGGATGACGGCAAGCCGGCGGAGGCGCTCAAGCGGCTCGATGCAGTCCCCCCGGAGGATCGAAAGGATCCGGCGCTCCGAGAGGTCCGCGCGCTGGCGCTGCACGCCTTGAAGCGGCATGACGACGAGCACGAAGTGCTCATGGCGCTGGAAGCGGCTCGAAGGAAGAGCGTGGACGCGGAGGTGCTCGACGCACTCGCGGAGGACTTCGGCGCGGACGAGAGCGACAAGGGTCTGCGCAAGCTCCTGGCCTCGTTGCCAAAGGACCGGCTGCACAGCCGCTTCGAGTCGCTGGCTGAGGGCGACGCCTCACCGAAGCAGTGGGGTGCGCTGCGCTACCTGGAGGCCTCGCAGGACACAGAGGGGCTGGACCTGGTGGGGCTGTACGCCAAGGGCCTGGAGTCGGAGGACTGCGGCGTGAGAGCCAAGGCCGCGCGGCGGCTCGGGGCGCTGGGCAGCACGGACGCGGTGCCCGCGCTCACGAAGCTGGCCGAGCAGCCCAAGGAGAAACAGGCGTCCGGCACACAGAAGAACTGCGGCCAGGACGAGGCGGCCACAGCGCTACAGACGCTCAAGAAGTCCAACTGACGCAGCCCCCTGGAGTGAACCGAGGCCACGGGGCACCTGAAGCAGAGAGCGTCGCTACACGTCAGCGGTTTGCTGGGGGAGTTTGGCCCCCATTCCTCGTAGTCAGGACTTCCTGTCGGCCCTCGGCGAGGTACTGCGGGCTGCGCTGCGCTCCGAAGCGGGGCGGGGCGAGGACTCGACAGTTACACCCTCGTAGCGCTGGGCCATAGCGCGGGCCTTCTTTGCGACCTTTGCCCGAAGTTCAAGCGGCGCGATGACCTCGGCCTCGTCTCCGAAGCCCAGCACCCACGCCTCCACTTCGGGGCAAACGTGCACGTCAAGTGTAACGCGCACTTCTTTATCCGTGAAGGTGGCATTCTGCGAGCGGTGCCACCTGTGCGTGCGCACGTACGTGGCCCAGCGCGGAGCAAGGCTTACCTCCACCCTTTGCACCGATTCGCTGTCGCTCATGAAGACGCCGAAGCTGCTGGCGAAGACCTGCTCGGGGTCATACTCGGCGCGGCTTGGGTATTCGAAGGTGCTTTCAGTGACTTCCGCGTTCTTGATGCGGGAGAACCGGAAGGCGCGCTGCGCCCCGTCTTCCAGACGGCCAATGAGGTACAATTGGTGGTTGTACACGGTGAGCGACAACGGCTTCACGGTGCGACTGCTCACCACGTTGTCGAAGTCCTGGTAGTCGAACGTCACTCGCCTTTCGTGCAGTACCGCGTCAATGAGGTCATCCAGTTGCCCGCTCTCGTCCGGCAAGGACACCTCACCTCCCTGGGAGAGGAAGACGAACTTCCGCTCGATGTGGCGGAAGATGCCGCCGCGGCGGAACTGCCGGATGATGAGGTCGCGCGCTTCACGAAAGGCAGTTTCGTAGGTAGTCCCGGCGAACAAGGGGGCCAAACTGGCTCCGAAGCACGCCGCAATGGCCGTTGGAAGCTTAGGGCCTTCGAGCAAGGCCGTACGATCGAAACGGTAGACGCGGTTGCGCCCCTTTCTTTCGCTGACAACTCCCCGAAGGCCCGCCACGGCAGCCAATTGCCGATCTGCCGCAGCGAGTTTGAGCCCAAGCCTGGCCCCCACAGTCCTGCGGTCGTGCTCCTTCCCCAGTAGGAGATCCTCGATCAACTGAACTGTCCGATTGAGGCGGGTCAAACGCCCCTGTTCCGAGGTGCCCTTTTTCATCCTCCTCGCACGATCTCGTGATCCTCAGATAGATGCAACAGGTAGGGCAGCTTGTCAGAGGAATCCTACGGCAGTAGTCATCCTCAGCGTACAACAATGCCAGCGGGCGCTGGCTATTTTCTAGGAAAACCCGATGACCCAGGAAAACATCTTCATTAA
The DNA here is from genome assembly GCF_045802625.1 of Hyalangium sp. Classification (NCBI taxonomy): domain Bacteria; kingdom Pseudomonadati; phylum Myxococcota; class Myxococcia; order Myxococcales; family Archangiaceae; genus Hyalangium; species Hyalangium sp. The sequence continues at coordinate 35,303 of NZ_JBJMQP010000156.1, forward strand.
CCTCGTCCTCGTCGTCGCTGGCGAAGACGTAGTGCTGCACCACGTCAACACCCACGAGACCCTTGACGCGGTGCGCAACAAGGCACTGCAGGAGAGTGGCAACGCCTCCCGCCCCTCCAAGGACTGGGAGATCCGGAGCGAGCAGGGCGTATTGATCCCCCCTACCGCAACGCTCGAGAGCCTGGGCTTCATGCCCGGCACCCAACCGCCCAAACTGTTCCTGTCGCTGGCGGTGGGCGCGGGCGGGTGAGTCCTCTCTCCACCCTCGCGCAGTGGAAAGCAGAGATTCTTCAGGCCAAGCGTGGGGCCAAACCCTAGGAGCTTCGGGCTTGGCCCACAAAGAGGTTGCGCCCAAGCGGTAGGAAGCCATGCGAATCGAACCAGCCGTCAGTCGCGCGAAGTTTGAAGAAGAAGTCCGACATCTCGACTCGCAGGCGGAGACGCTCCGTAAGCGTGGTTGCTGGGTACAACGGGTGTCCTACCCGGATGTGGATGTTGTCTTCCTGCCTCAAACTCCTCTGCGGGTAGCCCTCCCTATGCAACGGGTGGGTGGACTCATCGTCCAACCAAGAGGTTCCAGCATGGAGATGGGATCCATCGAGTGTAGATCACTCGCTGGGCGCGCCTTCGGTGTCAGGGTTCTGATGGACGACTACGACCAACGCGCCCCGTCCATCACCTTCCGGGATCCATGGACCTGGAACCTCTTGCCGTACAACGAGCTACCTGTTGGGCACACTGTTGACGAGAACGGCAAGGCGCTCCGTGTCCTCTTGGATGAACACCCGGACACGAAGCACCCGTTCCTGTGTTTGCGCGGGACGCGCGAGTATCATGAGCACCCTCAGCACACCGGGGATGAGTGGATGTTGTACCGCGGCCACAAGTGCCTTTTCGACCTGCTCTCGTTGGTATGGCTCACCTGTATTCAGCAAGCCTACCCACACATCCTGTTCATGCCCCCTGCTTCCTGCCAGTTGAGGTGGGAGCCACAACCCCTTGGGCAGAGGTGACCCATGGCGCTAGCACGCTTCTTCAATCGCACCCTGGCAGCAACTGGCCGCGCGCTGAGCGTCTCGCCCGAAACCTTGGAGACAGCGTTGGCCAACCACGTGGTGGGCGTCGTCTGTGGCGTGGACTGTACTGCGGAGGGCAACTCCCGCTGGATTGCCGAACTACTCGTCAACCTCCTAGCTCGGCTCTATCCCCGCTTAGCCATTGAAGCAGACCCAGCCATACGGGAGCACCTGCTGGGAATCGCTCGTTCCATCAACCCACGCATCACCACTGAGGAGGCTCAGAACAGCACCGTAACAGTAGTCGTGGGTATGGGAGAATCCTCCCGGCCGCATACGCTCTATGCTCGCGCGGATGGGTGGGTAGCTCGCGTCTTATTGCAGCCTTCGCAGCATAAAGCAGGCCCGGTCAACCCTTACTCCTCGGCCGCCACAGCCTCACTCGCCGCTGGGGAAGTGTTTCGCATCATCTTCCACGAGCATTTTCCGAAACACCGAGAGCCCCGGGAGGTAAACCTGTCGCTCCTTGACTTCAGCACTTTGTCGGGCGAGAACGAGCCCTTGGGGACTGTGAACCTTGGACAAGTAGCTCTGGTGGGCGTTGGCGCTGTTGGCAATGGGGCGCTGTGGGCACTGGGCCGCCACGCCTCGCTCACTGGCGAGATGTGGCTCGTAGATCCCCAGCCCTTGGAGGTTTCCAACCTCCAGCGATACGTGCTGGGGATGGATGCGGATGAAGGCAGGGCAAAGGTGGACCTTGCGGATGCGACACTTCGTAAAACCGACCTACAGCGCCATCTGTGCAAGGAGTCGCTGGAGGGCTTCGCCGACCGTTTCAAGGGTGGCTTCTCCATACCCACGGTCTGCGTTGCGGTGGACACGAAGGACGGCAGGCGGGCCGTGCAGGCACTTCTACCTCGGTTGGTCCTCAATGGTTATACGAGTGACAGTGGGCTGGGAGCGTCCTGGCACGTATTCGATAACAAGAATGCATGCCTTGCTTGCTTGTACCAGCCTGCTAACGTGATGCCGAGTCAGACTGACATGGTGGCAGAGGCCCTCGGCCTGGAACTCCATCGGACGCAGGAGTTGTGGATTCGTGACGGGATCCCTGCACCGGAGGACTTGGCACGGATAGCGCGGCATCTGGGGCTCAACCCCAGCGAGATGGAAGAGTGGCGGGGCAAGCGGCTCAGAGAGATCTACACCGGGGTTATCTGTGGCTCTGTGCGGTTGGATCTGCAGGGGCGTGGACGCTTGGAGGCGCTCCCATTGGCACATCAGTCCGTGCTAGCTGGTGTTTTCATGGCTGCCGAGCTTGTGAAGCGCTTGACGCCGTCCCTCAACGCCCATAGCCAGCAGCAACCTCTGATTCAGTGGTTAGATGTTTTGAGTTGGCCTCCCACTACGTGGGTTCACCATCGCAATCGAGTGAGTGGCTGTATCTGCGAAGACTCGACGTACCAAGAGGTTTTTCACAAGAAGTGGCGATCGGTGTTGCAGCCACCTCCAAATGGAATGACCTCTGCTTTGTAATTTTTCCAAGTCAGTCAACCACTTGAAAAATTCTCTGCGTATCTTTGACAGGAATCTCAAGCCACTGCGCATTGCGAAGCCGATATATGGCCCATTCAGGCAGAGTGTGCGCCGTTCGGGCGAAATAAGGAACAACGAGCGAGAAGCCGCCTTCGGTCGTAACGATGGCATACCGGTCATCTGTTTCCGAATGATACGCCTCGGTAGGATGGCTATGGATTTGAGCAATCAACCGAAGGCGCTTCTCGCTGAGGAAGCGATTGAGAGAAAACAGGGTCTCTGTCGTGACGAAGTACCCGACACCCTCTTCTGATCGGATCGACTCCTGCGGGGGAATAAGAGTGCCCTGGATTGTGGCCACCGCGTCCTCGATGAGCCCTACCCAGAGAACGAGCCCCTCGTTACCCTCAGAACCAAAGTTCTGGAGGGCACGAACTGTCTCGACCAGCACCCTCCGCGAGAGACGGACAATCTCCACTGTAGCAAGGGAATTCCGCTTGGCGTTCTGCATCAGCAGATCGTACCACTCCAGCCCGCTACCGATAAAAGTCCAGCTGACGCGGCCTTGAAGCTCTGAAACTAGGCCACTGCCAACAGAGGCTTCCTGTCCGCCGCGAGCTTCTCGAGCAGCTTCACCACATGTTCGAGACCTGGCAGCTGCTCGGCCTCCCGCTGGAAGCGCAGCGCGCCCTCCCGGTACGAAGGCGTGGTGAGCACCTCGCGCACCGCGCCCCGGAGCTGCTCCGGAGTCATCGTCAGGGGGTTCACCACGCGCGCCACACCCAGCTCCTGGCAGCTCTGGGCGTTGATCGGCTGATCCGCGGCGATCGGCACGATCACCAGCGGCAGCCCATGGCTCAGCGCGGACGTCACGCTGTTGTAACCCCCGTGGAGAATGGCCATCGTGCACTTGGGGAACAGGAGCGTCTGGGGAATGTAGCGCTCCACGTGAATGTGCGGCGGCTGCGCCCCGAACACCGCCGGATCCTGGTCCCGCCCCACGGTCATCACCAACTCCACCGGCTCGTCGCGCAGGGCCGCGAGGATGGTGTGCAGCGGCTTGTGCACCTTGTTGAAGACCGTGCCCAGCGTCGCATACACGACCGGCCTCCCGCTGGCGCCGAGCTGCTCGGCCCAGGCCGGCAACCGCTCGTCGCCGGATTGATCGAAGATCGCCGGCTTCAGGTAGTGCGTCGTCGGAGTCAGCGGCGGGTTGCCCAGGTAGGAACCGGGCGCGAAGCACAGGTGCAGGTAGCGGTAGAGCATCTCCTGCTTCGGGTCCGGCGGCAGTCCCAACGTGGCGCGCAACTCATCCAGACGCTGAGTCATCACTTCATTCCGAAACCCCTGGGGCCGCCCAGCCCCCACCTGGATGGTGCCGCAGGGAATGCCCAGGTGCGCGCCGACAACACAGGCCCCGAACTCCATCATCTCCCGCACGAGGAGCTCCGGACGCCACTCGGCTGCCACCCGGATCAAGTCCGGCACCATGCGCGAGGCGAACTGGCCCACGAACATGTCCGCGACGTGCCGCTGCTGGGACTCGGGGGTGGCGCGCATCATCCGCTCGGTCCGCGACTTCATGTCTTCGTCGCTCAGCAACGTGGCCTGATCGCTGCCCGCCGCGAAGTGGCGGAAGCCGTTGCCTTCCACCGCCTTGCGGAAGGATGCCGCCGTGGCGAAGGCGACCTCGTGTCCCGCCTGCTGGAGCCCACGGGCCAGCGGGACCAGCGGGTGGAAGTGCCCGTAGGCGGGAAACAGCGTGAACAGGACGCGCATGGGAAGTCCGTGAGAGCGAGAGCAGTGGAGGTGCTTCCCTGCCTGCTACTCGGGGCTGGCTCTTCTCTCAAGAGCCCCTCCGGTGGGCCTTGTCACCCACGTCTCCCATCACGCCAGGAGCGCAGCACTACTGTGGCTTCTTGGAGGTAGGTGGTGGCTGTGCCCGCTCGGTGATGGGCCAGAAGCATGCGCCCTTCCACTCGTATGCGCCGTCGCCACACGGCGGGGTCAGCGTGAGCCACGGTATCCAGCACCCTCCCTTGATCGCGACCGTTCCGCGCCGTCGGCAGGGAGCGCGCATCTGCCCCGGAAGCGGCTCGTCAGGCACTTGCACGGTGAGCGCCCCTGGCACAGCAGACGAATCTTCAGAGGTCACCCGTACGGTCACCGAGGCATCGCCTACTCCCACCATCCCGCCATCCTCCTCCAGCCCCTCGTCCAGTTCCTCAGCCTGTACGAACTGGGAGGACTGGACACGTGGGCTGTCGCCCCTCCAGCAGATTCCGACCATCAGCAGCACCAGCCCCACGGCAGCCACCAAGAGTCGGGCCCGCACTCTCCAGCGCTCACCTGGTGACTCCGTCAGTACGCGCACGGGCGCGTTCTCACGCTCTGGAGAAGCTTGCTCCACGCCAGCCACCGGAGGCTGCCGACGCCCCACCAACGGAACATCCGCCTCGGGTCCCGCACGCTCCGCCGCAAGCTCCGCGGCCTCGGCGATCTCGCGCGCCGAGCCTCGCGCCTCGGGCCCTGCCGCCAACATCCGCTCGATGAGGACCGCCAGCTCCGGTATCACCCGCGCGTTGAGCGCCTGAGGCGGTTCCCGAGGCGGCGGGGGCTCGCGAATCGGATCTTCTCGCGCTTCCGGATCCGTCCCCGGAGGTGGGTAGCAGCCCGTCACCAACCGGTAGGCACTGACTCCCAGCGCATAGAGATCGTCATAGGTGCGCGACTCGTAGTGAACGCCCCGCTCCCGCAGGTGCTTCCACTGGAAGCGCAGCGCCTCGGGACCTCGGTACTCACGAGTGCCGGGCGGCATCAGGCTCTCGGTAAGCGGAGGCGCTCCAGCCCAGGTGCCAGAGCCGAAGTCCATGAGGAAGGCTCGGCCTTCGGGCTCCACCAGGATGTTGTCTCCCTTGACGTCCCGATGCAGCCCCCCCGACATGTGCAACACAGCAAGGCCCCCAGCCACCTGCGCCACCACCTGGAGCACCTGACGTGAGGTGGGCTCGTGCACCCGCGCCCACTCGTACAGCGGCCTCCCCTCGATCCACTGCATGACAAGATAAGGGTGCCCTCGCCCTTCATCCGTATGCCACCAGCCCCGATCCACCAACTCCGGGATGGCGGGATGATGGGTGCGCGAGAGCAGCTCCGCCTCTCTCAGGAATCGCGGGTCATACGCGAACAGTGCCAGCTTGAGCGCCACGGGGACAGAGCCCGGGCGGCTCGCGCGCCGAGCCCGATACACCACGCCGTACGTGCCACGCCCGGCATAGCCCTCGATCCGCCAGGGCCCCACCATGTCCCCAGGTCTGAGCGAGTCAGGAGTGAGTGCGTCCGGCATCGTATGCCTCGGCCTGCAGAGGACGGCCCGTTCCGCCCGCCTCGCAGCCTACTCAATGAGTAGACATGCGTCGTGCCGCTGTGCCAGACATGCCGCGTGACAGACTCCGGCACTCCCGCGTGCCTCAGAAGAGGCACGCGAAGAGCGTGCCGTGCTCAGCCCGCCTCCCCTCTCGCCTCAATCGCCGTGCTTGCCGTGCCCCCAGCCGTGGCCCCGGCCGTGCTCACCCCGGTCATCATCGTCGTCGTCCCGGTTCCCCTTCGCCTTCACCTTTTCGTCCACCCGGAGCAGCGAGCGCGAGTAGGCGTCGTAGTCCAGGTGCACATGGCCCTTGGCACCGGGCGCGAACGCGTCGAACTTCACCTTCCAGACGTTGTTGCCCGTCATGTGGGCATCCTGGAGTCGGCACTCGTAGCCATGCGAGCGGCAGTACCCGTAACCCAGGTTCACGGCCTCGTTGTACGTCATCTGGCGAGGCGGCGGTGGCGGCAGGCCCCGCCGAGCCGGAACGACCACGCAGCCAGGGATCAACAGCAGGACACCCACGAGCATGAGGATTCGCATACCGCCTCCATACGACCAGAGAGGCCGGTTCATCAAATCCATCCCGCCTCCGGGACAGGCGCGGCAGCGTCACCCCTCCCACGTGGACAGCAGCGAGCGCACCCGCGCGTACCTCAGGAGCAGCCGCTCGCGGTAGGCGCTCAGCACCACCATGAAGCCCACCACCAGCAGCCCCAGCAGCGTGAGGAACGCCGCGCCCACCCGGTGGTCCCTCATGCCAAAGCGCGCCAGGTTGGCGACGATGCACGTCACCAGGAACGCGCTGCCCAGGTACACGTAGGAGCGGATGCGCAGCGCGATGCCCGCTGCCACTCCGAGCAAACACACGAGCACGCAGAGCATCATCCCTCCGGAGTCGCTGAACATCAGCGGCTGCCAGGCTCCGGCCACGTAGATGATCGTCACCGCGCCAGTGCGCAGCTTCGCCGCCGTCTCGGGCTCGAGCGACTCCCGGAACACCCTCAGCAGCACCAGCAGCGAGAGGCCGGCGGGGATGACGTAGTACTGCGGCTGGCCCGCGCCGGTGCCCGCCCAGACGACGAGCAGGGCCGCGTTGAAGGCCACCACGGAGGCCAGGGAGGCGATGCCCCGGCGCGACGGGTGCGTGGCGAGCGCGGCGAAGTGCGCGGCGTGGCCCACGAGCAGGGCGGCGGCGTAGAGCGGCTCGCTCCAGGGCGCGGTGAGCAGGCCCGCCAGCGGGAAGAGGAAGGCGCCCAGCAGCGCGGGCCGGCGGAAGGCGGGCAGCCCCGAGCCCTCGCGCTGCACGAAGACATAGAGCCCGGAGAAGAACGCGCCGCCCACGAGCGCCACCAGGCTGTCCGTCCCATTCAGCCCCGAGACGCCCATGCCCAGCAGCCGGGCGCCGAGGTAGCCCAGCGCGACGGTGGCCTGGGCGAAGGACGCGGAGAGCTCGTCCTCCTCGCGGGCCGCGCGGCGCACCAGCGCCACCAGCAGCACGGTGAGCCCCGCCCCCATCACGAGCCCCTCCCGCACCGCCCCTTGCGTGCCGTCCACGAGCACCAGGCCCACGAGCACCTCGAGCAGCGCCACGGAAGCGAACAGGTGCCCCACGGCCCGGCGCACCTTCTCTCCGGCCACAGCCAGCGCCACCGTCGCGAGCACCGCGGTGAGCGCGCCCAGGTGCGGAAGGATGAGCTCCTTGCCCTGGCCGTGGGAGAACTTCACGCCCAGATACATGACCAGCACGTGAGAGAAGACGAGCGTGGCGAGCCAGCCCACCACCTCGCGCTCGCGGCGCCGGTGGACGACGGCCCACGCGGCCCCGGTGGCCAGCGCGAAGCTCAGCGGAGTGCTCACATGCTTCATGCTGTCCAGGCCCCCGAGCGCCAGCAGCGAGAGCATCCACCCGCCGTGGTGCAGCGCGCGGCCCACGTTGAAGCCACGCTCCTCCACTTGCGTACCCGCCAGGCACAGGGCGAGCCCCGTTCCGCTGACGACCACCGGGAGCCACTCGGGCGGAACCGTGGCCACGAGCACCGCTCCCAGCAGCGCGATGGCGACATAGGCCATCCACCCCTGGCGCGTCGCCATGAGCACGAGCGCGGCGAGGCCCGCGGGGACCGCCACGGCCATCGGCAACGAGCCAGCGCCGCGATCAATCAGGAGATAGGCCACCAGGCCCCCGAGCGTGAGCGCCCCACCCACCCAGAGCGGCTCGCTCCAGGTGTCCTCGAGGCTCGGGAGCACCTTCGCTGCGGCGGCCGAGAGCGTGCGCTGCACCCGGCCCGACTGGCACAGGGCGGACAGAATCGCGGCGGCGAGCGCCACACCCGCGAAGGCGAGCGCCGACAGGGGCCGCGCTTCCAGGAACGCGTACGTCCCCGTCTTACCGAGCGACGTGACGGCCAGCGCGAGCACGGACGCGGTGAGCAGCCAGCGCGAGGACAGCAGGAACGCCGCCAGGAAGAGCACTCCCGCCACACCGGCGAGAGCGCCCGGAGTCGGGGCAATGAGCGCGGACACGACGGTGAGGCAGAGCGCGCCCCCGGTGACCACGGGCCGCAGCGTCGAGTCCTCGGGGCCACGGAAGAACGCCGCGAGCATGGCCGGGCGGTGGTACTCGAACACGCCCAGCGCCAGCAGCGCGACCGCCGCCACGGGCCGGGCCTCGGGGACGAAGGCGAGCATCAGCGTCGCCAGCCCCACACGCAGCGCAGGCAGGAGGCCTGGCATGAGCGCGAGCGCCACCGCGAGCACGCTCACGGGCACGGGGCCACTGTTCTCCACCAGCATCCCGACCCCCACCAAGGTGAGAGTCCCCTGCATCCACTCGGTGAGCGCGAGCGCCTGCCCCTCCCCCGCCGCCCTGCCCAGCAGCAGGGAGCGCGCACCCGGCAGATGCTCCACGGCGCGGACGATCAGGAGCGCGAGCAGCGGCAGCGCGGGCGCGAAGTCGGGAACGGGCTTCACGACGAGCATGGCCGCCGCGGTGAACAAGGCCCCGAGCGCCATGAAGAACGGCTGACGGTTGGCGCGAGTCCACAGCAGCGGCAGCACCAGGGTCGCCGTCATCAGGAGCGCCACGGGCTTGTGGCCCCAGGGAACCAGGCCCACCCCGAGAATGAACGCCGAGCACAAGGTCGCCGCGAGCGCGAAGCGCCGCCCCCCCGCTAGCACGGAGACCACCGCGGGCAGTTCCTCCAAGAGCGCGATGGCGCTCAGGGCCGCCGCCAGCCCCAGCAACCCCTCATGGTACGGAGCGAGCCCCAGCGCCGCATACCCAGCGGCGAAGATGATGCTGAGGGACGCGGGCAAGGCGCGAGCGGTGAGCAGCGAGGCCAGCGCCGCGCCCAGCAGCAACACGGAGTCATCATCCCAGCGATGCGCCACGATGACCGGGACGGCAACCGTCAGCAGGGCCACGAAGCCCGCGGTGGTGGTGCTCGCGCTCCGTCCCCAGCGAGCGGCGACGAGCGACGCGCCCAGCCCCCAGAAGATGATCAGCGCCACGGAGAGCTCAGGCGACATCCCCTGCCACGGAGTGAAGAGGCCATGCCAGGGAGGCAGGAGCGCCAACCCCGCGATGATCACCGCGAAGGGCCGCATCGCCGGGAAGCTGAGCGAGGCCACCGCCACCGCCGCCGCGGAGGCCAGGAGGATGACGCCGAGCGCGGGGTTCTGCATCGCCGTCGCCACGCCCACGGCCAGGAAGGCGTACACGATGCCAGACACGCCGAGCAGCCGCAGCAGCCCCTTGCGCTCGCCCAGCACCGCAAGCGCCAGCGCCGCGGCGGCCATGGCGGGAGATGCACCCTCCAGCGTCCTTACATGGATCGGCACGTAGGCGGCCACCAGCTTGGGCAGGGCGGCGGCGACGACAAAGCCCGCCAGCGCCAGCAGCCACGGATCCGCCAGCGCCCAGCTCGCCAGGAGCGCGGCCACGCCCGAGAGCGCCACCCCGAGCGCCCCCGTCGCCCCAGCGTCCGAGGTGATGCCCATGAGGAAGCCCGCCAGCGCCAGCACCCCCACCGCCCCGCTGAAGATGTTCCGGGTGGTGCGGGAGCACAGGCTGGCCAGGACCGCGTACGGCAACGCCGCCACACCGCACGCCACGGACGCCTGCGCCGGCCCCACGAGCGAATAAGCCGCGAAGGGCAAGGCCAGCGTCACGAGCGCTCCCACGAAGGAGAGATAGACGCGCTCGAACCACAGGCCACTGAAGACGCAGAGGATGCCCAGCGCCAGGGCACTCCAGAGCGCCGGGCGATGGTCCGGGCCCATGTGGGCCAGCAGGACGAAGAGCACGCTGGCCGCCGCCGTGCAGCGCAGCAGCACCTCCGCAATTCCCAACTGGCGCCCGTCCCCACCGCGCTCCGAGCGCGCCATCAGCCGGGACGCCAGCACCACGCCCACGAGGACGAAGGGCAGCGCGGTCAGCGCTCCGAACTGCAACGGCAGGGACTCGGTCGACGTGTAGCCGAGCTTCGCCTTGATGCTCAGCAAGAGCGCATTCATGAAGCCCGGAATGAGCTGACTGCTGGAGCCATAGGCGAGGTACGCCCCGAAGTACGCGGGATAGAGCCAGCGCAGCCTCGGGAGCGTCCCGAGCGACAGCCGGTACATCGTCCAAGTGAAGACGGCCGAGGTGACGAAGAAGGCCGGAGCAGCCCCCAAGCCGGCGAGGACAAGGCACCCCACCTGGAGCGCCGCCACGGTGATGGCGAGCGGATCCGCCGCCTGCTCCTCGCGCAGCTCACGGAAGGCCAGACACGTCGCCAGGAGGAAGGCGATGAACGGGGCGTAGGTGCCCACCGAAGGAGGAGTCCCCGCCGCCACGAGCGCCACGTGCAGCCGGATCGCGAAGATCCCCATCAGGTAGAGCGGAGCGCCCAGCGCGAAGGCAAACGCGGCGGCCCCTCGAGGCTCCGGAGTGGGCCGGCGAGAGATCAAGAAGAAGAGCACGCAGGGCAGCGCGTTCAGCCACAGGGCCGGAGCACCCGCCTTCGCGGCGATCGGCCCCAGCCCCATCATCATCGTGGCGCCCACCATGCCCACCTGGACGAGAGGCCGGGAGACCCCATCCAGCGAGTCACCTGGCCGCCGCACCAGCCAGGCCGAGAAGACGGACCACCCCAGCAACAGCGGAACGAGCAGCAGGGGCTGAACGCCATGGATCTGGCTGTCCGCCTCGAGCGAGAACATCCCGCCCGTGGGCCCGAGCGCGAGGCCCGCGAGCGGCGCCACCGCCGAGCCGATGATGCCGAGAATCCGTCCCGCGTTGCGCAGATCCTGCCGCCGTCCCAGGAAGGCACCCCAGGCGGAGAAGACCCCGGAGTAGAACGCGGTCATCCCGAACACGACGAGCGAGCGTGAGAGCGACGTCATGCCCTCCCAGCTCTCGAAGACGAAGTACAGGGTGCCCGCGAGGATGAGGAAGCCGCCCAGGAACCAGGCGATGCTCTCGTAGAGGAAGGGCCGCCAGAGGCGATTCCAAGTGGAGCTCTCCTCGACGACGCGAGCGGCGATGCTCCGCACCGGCGGCACATCGAAGATCGGCTCGGTGGTCACCGGAGGCAGCATCTGCTCTGCCTCGGGGAGCGGCTCGGGCTGCGCCTGCGGAGCCTCACCCTCCTGCCGCGCCTGCGCGCCCGCGGCCTCCTCGGTGCGCTGGCTCTCCGCAGCCGGGGGAACCTCCTCCACGGGCGCCATGAAGAAGGCTTGGATTGGCCCTTGCGCTACCTCCGGCACGGGCGCGGGCTGCACCGCGGGCACCTCTTCCGCGGCGGCCTGCACCACCACCGGAGCCGCGAGCTGCTCGGAGCCGGCGGCCTCGGCTGCGGGAGCCTGCACGGACGCATCCGCCAACACGGAGAGCAGGATCCGAGCCAGCCGCTCATAACGCTCGGAGATGTACCGCCGCGCACCACCGGGCACTTCATTGGAGTCCCAGTGCGTCAGCTCCTGGAGCAGAAAGTGGACGTGAGCGAGCTCCGCCTCCAGCGCCTCGCGGGGCCGCGTCGTCATCACGCTCCCGCAGAGGATGCACTGGCGGCCGCCGACACGCTCCTGCTGGCATTGAGGGCAATACATGAGCCCATCCTCTAACAACAGGTGTGCCATCGGCGAGTCCCCAGCAATCTCGGGCGCTTGGCAGGCTCGCGGCCCCGCATGTGGAACCGGCGCGACGCAGTGCGCAGCGCCCGCGTGCACGTCGATGCACAACCCGGCGCCGGCCCGCGCTCAGTACGCGGACTCGGAGAAGAGCCGCACACGCACCGGAGGTCCCACGGGCAGTGGCGGCAACCGAGGGACGGACACCGTCGAGGAGCCATTCATCTGGACGGCATCGCCATACACCGCGCTGGAGCAGGTGGACGCGTTCTCCGCCACGAGCTGGCCCTCCACGTGCGAGTCGCCGTTCAGCTCGGCCTGCTCGTGCACCATCACCACCGCGCTGGCGCCACAGGTGTGGATGCGCGAGCTGCTCCCGCGCAGCGCCAGATCCCTGCCCGCCAGCAGCACGAAGCCCTTGGGGCTCGCCGGAGGGAACGAGAGCGCTCCCGCCTCGTGGAGAATGCTCCCGGTGGCGATGAGGCTCGCGCCGTAGCCGGGCACAGCGCTGAGCGCCGTGCAGTCCGGCGTATCACCGCGGAAGCGAAGATTGCCCTCCACGAACCAGACGCCTCGCGGGAGCCGCCCGGACATGCCTGCCAACAGGTACTCGAAGGTGACGTTGGGCACATCCCTCCGTCCCAGCCCCAGCGTATCGGGGTAGAGGGCCGTGTCCTGCGCATCACAGCCAGCACCACCCGAGGTGAACCCCCCAGCGCCATCCGCGCGCCAGACGAGCGGCGTCTTGTCACTGGAGAAGGTCAGCGAGGGAGTGCGGCCTTGGAGGCCTGGATCCGCGTCCGACAGGTGGATCTCCATCGGAGCCTTCTTCGGGGTGGCGTCGAACATCACCCAGCACGTGGCACACTCCGAAGGGCTGCAGATGCGAGGCGCGGAGCGCGGCGAATGGCAGGTGGCGTAGTTCCACCCGTACAGCCTGGCCTGAGCCGACTTGTCGTCCCACCGCAGATAGAAGAAGGGCTGGCAGGGAGCTCCGACGCAGTCCTGGGGAGCGTTGGTGACGTCCCACGCGGACACTCGGGGAGGCGGAGGTACCGGCACTCCGGAGACGCATGTGTCTCCCGCACTCATCCGCCCCGAGCGAGCGGTGCACTGGGCTCCCCCACTCTCGGCAATGCAGGCATCTCCCGAGCCGCACGAGTTCCACAAAGGCCCCACCGAGCATGCCGCTCCGCAGAGGCACCCGCCCTCGATGGAGCCCGTCGCCACCACGTCGCCGAACGGGCCGCACGTATGCGCGGAGCCCAGCATCCTCACGGTACCGCCCGCGACGATCCCCGCCGGATCCCCCGGCCCCACGAGCACCCGCAGCGTGCTGTGCGCGGCGTTGCCTTCCAGGCTCGTCCCGGGATGGACACCGATGACGGTGACCCACACCATTCCATCCCGATCCCGCACGGGGTTGTCCCGCAGGACACCGAGGGCAGGTCCTTCCAGGCAGTTGCCCGAAGGATTGTTGCCCGTAGCGGGGGCGAGCGTGGGCGGGGCCTGCGCATCGTCATCGTTGTCGTCGATGCGCACGAAGTACGCCCCGTCCGCGTCATCATTGGCAGGCACGCGCAGGTAGGCCTTGCCGCTGGACGAGGCAACGACGCGCTTGCCGTCCGCGAAGGGCGGCAGGTGATCATCCAAGGTGCCGCCCCCCACAGACGGCAGCATGGAGCAATCGGTGTCCAGGCCCGGGTCCAGGGCCCGGTCGAGATCCACATCGCGCTCCAGCAACCCTCCGAGGTACGCGCGGGTGCGCTCCAGCCCCTCCTCGGCGAGCGCCCGCGCCTGGGCGTCGCTGCGCTCGAAGCTCGCGGTGGCACCTTCGTCTCCCGCGCGCTGCTGGGCGATCGCCACGAGCAGCACCAGGGCCGCGAGCAGCAGCATCACTGCGAGCAGGACGTAGCCACGAGGGTGGCGCGAGGAGGAGGGCGACACGGGGTTCCTAATGCCTCAGCGCGACAGAGGTGAAGGTGTCATAGCTCACCGGCGTTCCCGAGACGGATCCACTCAGGTGCAGTTGTACCTCCACGCGTCGTACCCGCCGGAGGTCCTCGGCGGACAAGGGCAGCGTCGTGAGTTCGACGCCCTGTGCATCGAAGTACCGGAAGGCCAGCCCCTTGGAGCTGGCGGAACGCAGCAGCGGCTCCCAGGATGTTCCATCCGTCGAGGAGCCGCAGGGACAAGAGAGGACGTTCACGGAGGCGGGGCTGCCCGCCGAGCTCCAGCACTGCTTGCGCTCCACGGCCCCTTCCTGGAGTCGATAGAACACGCGGTCCAGGGAAGCCACCCAGCCGCGGTTGGGCACATCGAAGAAGTCCGCGGGTAGGCGCTCGTTGAGCTGAAGGGCGGTGCGGCCACCCGTCGTGGCGAAGAGGCCCGAGCTCACCTGACGCTCCACCCAGCGGCCCACGCCATCCACCAGCACCAGCCACTCGCCGGGCCGGTACTTCTTCAAACCCCAGGGACAGGTCGGCGCGGAGGCAGGTGAGGTGCGGCAGTCCACTCCGGAGGCGGTGAGCAGCAGCGACGCCTCATCGGTGTGGCAGGCCGCGGGTGAAGAGCCGTCCACGTCACAGCCGCCATTCAGCTCATTGAGCAGCGCCACCCCGCGATCAGGCAGCGGCGGATTGAGCGGGTTGGCGGCGAAGGCGGACAGGCCGTTGAGGCTCGCGTCTGGCCGGGGGAGATCCGCGACGAAGGCCAGCGACGTCTCGCTCGCGGCGATCAACGGTCCGGGATAGGTCTCCCCATCGCCTTCCCGGCGAGCCCGCGTGGGCCGCCCCAGCCCGGCCTGTCGCAGCTCCCGGGCGAGCTGCCCCAGCACCAGGCTGGCGTCCTGCTTGAGCCGAGCAAGCTGCCCGTCCTGCTGATCCATCCGCGAGCGGTGCACCAGGTAGCCCATCATCGCCGTCAGGATGATCACCGCCACGCCGCTGGCGACGATCACCTCGATGAGCGTGAAGCCTCGCCGCGAGCGAGCGGACGTGCGCGCTACCATCGCAGCACCTCCCTCACCACGGAGTGGCCATCCCCCGCGGTGATGGTGACCTTCGCGCGCATGTAATGGATCGAGGAGAACCCCATTCGGACATTGGGATCCTCCACGAACTCGGGAACGATGCTCCAAGCCCACTCCGGGTGCCCCTGCACGGTGCCGCTGGACGGCCTTGCCCATACGGGAGAGTTCGGGGGCTGGGCGCGCAGGAACTCGAGCCGCTCGGTCGCGGCGCGCTCCATCTCCAGATCATCGATGCCGCGTGCGAGGCTTCGCCGGGATTCCACCTCACCAGACGCCAGCGCCGCGAGGGTCAGCGACAGAATGACTCCGCCCGCGAGCGCCTCCATGAGCAGGTGCCCTGCCCTGCTCCGCTTCGAGCGCCAGCGCCTCACGGGCAGCTTCCTCCTGCATCCTCGAGGACGCACACGGGGCCGCTGGGCGCCGCCACCACGACGCGCGAGGCGTCCGTGCCGCCAACCTGGAAGCTCCAGGCGGCATCGCCCCGAATCCGCCCGGTGGGGCGGAACACGAGCGTGCTCGGCTGCTCCTGGTGCACCTGCATGCGCTCGGGGAGCCTGATGCGCTCCACCTCGACAAGAGCGAGCGGATCCACGGGGGACTCGCAGTCGGCATCCCGGCGGCGGCTGACCTTCAGCATGTCGCCCGGAACGCCCGGCCGCACGGGGATACCATCCGCGAGCACCTCGACCTGATGGCAGCGCCCGGTATCAACGGCGCGCTGACGGGCGCGCACCAGGAGCTGGGCGGTGGCGTCCGTGGCCTGATGGAGGCGGAAGCGCGCCTGAAGCGGCTGCAGGCCGACAGCGGTCATAGCGCTCATCAGCGCGAGCAGCGCCACCGTGACCATCAACTCCATGAGGGTATAGCCGCCCATCCTCCCCTAGCAGACCATGAACGTGCCCAGGAGGGCACCTCCCTGGCTACCGCACCCAGGCCCTCAATCGCTCCTCGTACTTCCCCGCTTCTTCCAGGGTAGGGAAGTGGCCGCAGCCGTCCAGCTCGACAAGCTTTGCGTCGGGCAGTGCGTGGAGCAAGGCTGAGGGAGAAGTGCCCTCATGCGTCCGGTCCGCCCGGCCCCACAGCAGCAGCGTGGGTTGACGGATGGCGCCGTACTCCAGCTCCGCGGAGCGCTGCAGAGACTGGTACGCCGAAGCCAGCTCGAAGGAGCCGCCCTCACGGAGGGATTGGAGCGTGGGCTGGAGGTACCGCTTGCGGATCCGTGCCTCGGTCCCTTCGGGCAGCGCCACCTTGTACCAGTGCCGCGCGATGAAGCGCTTGCCGAGCGACACGAGGGCCTGTCCCACGCGGGGCGTGTGGATGAGCCCGCAGACGTCGGTGCCCTTCGCCCAGGTCTGCATCTGGCTCTGCGTGGACACCTGAGCGAGCACCAGCCGCTCCACGAGCTCCGGCCGCTGGCGCGCCAGGCGCATCCCCGCCAGCGCGCCCAGGCAGGACATCTCCAGGATGGCGTGGCGCACCGCCAGCCGCTCCAGCAGCCCGGCCATGACCTCCACCTGGAGTTCGAGGCTGAAGCGTGCCCCATCCCGTAGCGCCGAGCGCCCGAAGCCAGGGAGCTCGAAGCAGATGACACGGAAGTCCCGCGCCAGCCGTTCGATGACTTCACGGTGGTGCTCGATCAAGTTCGGTGGGTCGGGGACGATGACGAGCGTCCTCCCCGCCTGCCCTGTCACCCGCGTGTGGACGCGCGCCCTCGGCAGCTCCACGAAGAAGGAGCGTTCCTCCGTCGGCATGGCTGTCATCACGCCCCCACTCTCTCAGCCCGGGGAGCCAAAGCCTGAGGAGCCTCGTCCTCCACCTCTCGCGTGGGGAGGCTCCGCCGCAACACGGGCACGGCAATCGAGGCGAGAGATGGCGCACTCCCCTCTTCGCGCCGACGCAACTGGAACGAACTCGTAGAGGCCGTACGCAACCAGCCGGACACTTCTTCCCACCAACCCTCCGGGCACTGCTGCGAATCGAAGAAGCCCGAGTGCCCCAGCCCGCGCAGCTTCAGCCGGGAGTGCTCCACATGGCACCAGAGGGCCGGCGCGGAGACGTAGTAGTCGTGCAGCAACACCTGCACGGCTTGCCTCGGCGCGTAGAAAGTATCGTCCTCGAAGCTGAGTGCGAGCAGCGGGAACGAGCAGCCCGAGAAGCGCGCTGACCGCGACTCGCCCGAGGGCCACAGGTAGTGCTCCGCGAGCCCCCAGCGCGCGTAGTCCTCGGCGACGCCTCGCTCCAGATCATCCAACCCCACGAAGGAGAGCGGCAGGCGGCCGAAGAGCCTCAAGCACAGCGGGATGTAGAGCCGGAAGAAGAGCAGCACGCCGTAGCGCTTCCAGCCACTCCAATGCCGCCAGCAGCCCCGCTGCGACGCGACGAGCGCCACCGCACCCAGCTTCGAGTGGTTCTCGGAGAACGGGAGGATCTGCCCACCAATGCTGTGGGCCACGGCGACGAGCCGCTCGGGAGCGAACAGCTCGGAGGCCCACTGGATGATGGCCGTCACATCCAGCTCACCCCAGGCGCGCATGGAGGCGGTGTGCCGGGCCTCTTCCGGCAACACCGAGTGGCCGATGCCTCGGTAATCGAAGGTGACCACCCGCCAGCCATCACGGGCCAGCCACCGCGCGAAGGATTCATATTTCTCCTGCCGGGCCCCTACCGCGCACAGCAGCAGAGCCACCTCGCGCGGCGCCTGGGCTTCCGCCTGATAGGTGGTCACCGCCAGGGGGAGGCCATCTCGGGTGACGACAGTGTGGTGCTGGCACTGGACCATGGAGTGTTTCCTCACGCGCCCGAGAGCGAAGAACTCAAGCCACCTCTTCCTGCTCGAAGGTCAACTCCCAGGCATCGCTCCGCCGGGCCTCCGCGACGGGCACGGCTCCGCGCAGCGCTTCGAGCTTCGGATAGACAGGCTTGGGTCGGCTGAAGACAACCAGCGACTTCCAGATCGCCTCCCTCCAACCGAGCGTGCGGTAGGGATAGCCATTCTCCTCGCAGAAGCGCTTCAGGATGCGGCTCATCTCCGGGTAGTACACGTGGCTGTAGCCGGGGAAGAGGTGGTGCTCGATCTGGTAGTCCACGCCCGCGCAGAAGAGCCGGCCGAAGAAGCCCGTGCGGAAGTTCAACGTCGTGGACGTCTGCAAGAGGATGTAGTCGGCCTTCCGGAAGTACTCGGCTCGGCCCTTGCCCTCGCGGTCCAGGAAGGCGGCCTCCTCCGGGAAGTGCGCGGGAGCAAATGCGATGAAGATGGCATAGCCCAGCAGCACCACGCGCACCGCGTACAGCGCCAGCACGGCGAGCGGCCCGAAGAAGATCGCGGGGATCACCAGCCACAAGGCCACGTGCCCCACGAGCATGAGCGCATCGTAGACGTGGGCGGCCTTGCGGCGAGCAGGATCCCGCAAGCAGCCGATGACGTAGCGCACTCCGGTCTGCTGGACGTTGGCCGCGTTGAAGGCGATGGCGAAGAAGATGGCCAGCGCCTGGTGCTCGAACCACCAGCGGCGCAGGCCTCGAGCCTCCGCCACATCCCTCTCGGTGATCGTGAACACGGGGAGTAGGTCCGCGTCGTCATCGAGCCCGATCACGTTGGGCGTGGGGTGGTGGACGGCCACATGCTTCTGCCACCAGTACGTGGCGGACATCCCCAGGAAGAGCGGATAGCCGAAGTAGGTCAGCGCCCGGTTCAACCACCGCCGGTTGGCGGTGGCGTAGTGCGAGGACGTATGGGTGTTGGTCGCGACGCCCAGCGAGCCCATCGTCGAGAGGAGCACGCCGAGCGCCTCGAGCAGCACGTTCCGGGACACCACCACGAGGGCGAGGCCTCCCAGCGCGAGCGTCACGTGGAAGGCCAGCTCGGTGAGGAGCCGCGCCGTGGGCTTGCGGTTCCAACCACGCGCGAGGAACTCCTGGTTCAGGGCGGACAGTAGATGCACGGGTGATCTCCTTGTGTGGCTTGAAGGCGATGGAGCGGGTGACTCAGACGCGGTGGAGCGGCATGGGGGCCGCGTAGTCCTTGGTGAACAGCACCTGGTAGACCGTGCCGTCCGACGCGAGCGGCGCCGCGACGCAGCAGTGCAGGTAGTACTCCCAGAGCCGGCGGAACGCGGCGTCGTAGCGCTTCGGATCCAGGCGGTGCTGGTTCTGCTGGAAGCGCGTGAGCCAGTGCTTCGCCGTGTAGTGGTAGTGGCGGACGATGTTCTCCACGTCGCGGATGGCGAGCCCCTGGCGCTCCAGGTGCGTGGCCACCTCCGAGAGCTTCACCTGCCCCGAGCCGGGGAAGATGTAGCGCTGGATGAAGGGATCATGCGTGTTGGTGGGCGCGCTGGTGCCGATGGCGTGCACCAACCCCAGCCCCTGCGGCGCGAGCGCCCGGGCGATCCGCGAGAAGTAGCGCCGGTACTCCTTGCGCGGCAGGTGCTCCAGCATTCCGACGCTGACGATCTTGTCGAAGCGGCCGTCGATGGTGGAGTGGTCTCTCAGCTCCACGCGGATGCGGCCGGCCAGCCCGGCGCGGGCGATGTTCTCGTTGCCGCGCTCGGCGTGGCGCTGGCTGTTGGTGATGCCCACTCCCGTCACGCCGTAGTGCCGGGCCGCGTGGATGAGCAGGCCGCCAAAGCCGCACCCGATGTCCAGCAGCTGCTCGCCGGGCTTCAGCTCCAGCTTCCGGCAGATGCGGTCCAGCTTGTTGCGCTGGAGCTCCTCCAGCGAGTCCTCGGGCGAGAGCGCGTAGCCGCACGAGTACGTCATCGACTCGTCGAGGAAGGACTCGAAGAGCTCGTCGCCGAGATCATAGTGGCGCTGGACGTAGCGCCACTGGGCGCCCGACAGCTTGTTGCCGAGCTGCACGCGCAGCACCTTGAGCGCCGTGCGCGGGTCTCCCCTCACCTTCCGGTCAATGCGGTTGCGCAGCAGCAGGGTGAGGAACTCGTGGAGCTCGCCCTCCTCGACGGAGAAGTCGCCGTCCACGTAGGCCTCGCCCATGCCCAGGTTGCCCTGGCTCAGCACGCGCGAGAAGAAGCGGTCATCGTGGATGCGGAGCGTGACCGCGGGTGCTCTCTCCTTGGCACCGGCCGTGAGGGACTTGCCCTCCAGGACCAAGCGGAGGCTGCCATCGGAGACATGACGATTCAGGATCTGGATGAAAGTGTCTTGGGCCAGGTTCATGACACGACAGGGGGCTGAGCAGGAGAATGTGACGCTCCGGGCTGCACCCCGCCGGCCGCGGGGCGAGCCTCAGAAGCCTGCTGCCGCAGCCAGGAGGCCATCTCCTCCCACAGGGGTGAACGGAAGCTCTCCCGCAGCCACCCGAAGTGATCGATGGAGTCGACCTTCAGATCAGCCGGGGTGAGGTGGCGATGCTCCTTGTGCGCGCGAGGGTAGAAGCCGAGCAGGGCCGCCACGGCGGCGCGAGGCGCGAAGCGATCATCGGAGAAGCTGTACCCGAGCAACGGGCCGGAGAAGTCATCGAAGTACGGGCGCAGCGGCACCCCGTGCTCGTCGGAGATGTAGTTTGGGTTGCGGCACCAACGGGCCCACTCGCGAGCCACACCACCCGGCAGGTCCTCTCCCAGGCCGAGCTTCTTCGCGGGGAAGTAGCCGAGCAGGCGCACCGCCGTGGGGAGCCCCACGTACCAGAGGAACGCGAGCTGGTAGCGCCGCGGCCCTTCCCAGTGGCGCCAGTAGCCGCTCTGCGCTCCCACCGCGAGCATGGCGGAGACGTGCTGGATGCGATCCGTCATCCCCAGCAACTGCCCGCCCGAGCTGTGCCCCACCGCGAGCAGCGGGCTGTGGGGATACTGCTCCACCACCCAGTCCACGGCGCCCGCGAGATCCCGAGTCCCCCAATCCACCATGCGCGCGCTCAACGCGCTCAGCGGCTCCGTGCGGGAGCCTCCGATGCCCCGGTAGTCATACGTGAGGACATGCATCCCCTGTCCCGCGAGGAACCGGGCGAACTTGTCGTAGATCGTCCGCTTCACGCCCGTGGCCGGGTTGATCAGCACCAGGGGCCGGTCGTGCTCCCCCTCGGAGGAGTAGAGCGTGGCGGCCAGCCGGAAACCGTCGGTGGCGGGAATCGTCAGCTTCTCGAAGTGGATGTCCATGTCTCGCTGCCCTCGCGCAACGGGCCTCGGTGCTGAGGCCCTGTCCTGAAGTTGGGCGCGTGACGGCTCCGCTGCCGTCACCCTGGGGGGTCGAGTTCGCTTGGCGCTGATGTGATTGGCGGCTTCCTCCGGCCGGACTCCCGAGCGAGCGAGCAGCCCCGCGCGTCACGTTTGGAGCGAGGGGTCTCGGTCTCGAACGGTCAGTGATGACGGGGAGATGGAAGATGGCCAGAGCAGGCTACAAAGTGTTCGACAGCGACATGCACTGTGTGGAGCCACCGGATCTATGGGAGCGCTACATCGATCCCCGGTACCGGGAGCGAGCGCCACGCAGCTCCGAGTTCGCCTTCCGCAATGCGGTCGTCTACATGGAGCTCGAGCAGCGGCTCATGCCCTGGTTCGATCCCGTGGGGCCGGACGGCCGCCCGCTGCCCTCGGTGCTGCCCTCGGCGCAGGTGCGCACGGCTGTACGGCAGGCCATGGAACAGCGGCCCGAGTCCCGCTCGCTGGAGCGATTCCAGCAGTCTCGCTTCGCTGACTTCTCCCGGCGCGGCTGGTCGGTGGACACGCAGCTCGAGGCGATGGAGACCGAGGGTGTCGACGTCACGGTGGTCTTCCCGACCTCGGGGTTGCTCGCGCTCGCCGTGGATGATCTGGAGCCGGGCTTCGCCAACGCGGTGGCGCGGGCCTACAACAACTGGCTCTACGACTACATGAAGGGCGCTCCCGGGCGGATGTTCGGCGCGGCCATGGTGTCTCCCCACTCGGTGGAGGACGCCGTGCGGGAGACCCACCGGGCCGTGAAGGAGCTCGGCTTCAAAGCCATCTTCCTCCGCCCGAACCCCGTGCACGGCCGGCAGTGGTACGACCCTGCCTATGACGCGCTCTGGAAGGCGTGCACGGAGCTGAACATCCCCGTGGTGTTCCATGAGGGCGTGGGCTCGCACCTGCCACAGGCGGGGAGCCGGTTCGGCAACAACATCTTCCTGCGCCACGTGGCCTGCCACTCCATGGAGATGATGTACGCGGCCATGGCCTTCTGCGGCGGAGGCGTGCTCGCAAAGCACCCGGCGCTCCGGGTGGGCTTCTTCGAGGGCAACTGCAGCTGGGTCCCGTGGCTGCTGCACCGGATGGACGAGCACTGGGAGATCGAGCTCGGAGTCTCTCACCAGCAACTGCCCGAACCGCCGAGCCACTACTTCCGGCGGCAGTGCGTCGTCTCGGTGGAGGCGGACGAGGACTTCGTCGCGCACGTCATCGAGCACATGGGCGCGGACAACATCGTCTTCTCCACGGACTGGCCGCACCCGGACTCGCGCTACCCACAGGCCGTGGAGCGCCTGCTGGAGATCCCGCTCTCGGAGAGCGCGAGGCGAAGGCTGCTCTGGGAGAACTGCGCCCGCTTCTACGGCTGGAGCGAATGAAGACTTCCCTACGCGCATATCGCCGACGGGAAGCCTCCCAGAAGCTTCCCCCGTCGGCGATGTGTATCAACGCGCACCCACCGCTATCAAGAATCGAGAGCGGTGGCTCAGGGGCCTGTCCGAGCAGGCGCAGGCTGCGGCTCCTGCTGGATCGTCCAGTTCTGGCTGTTCTTCTGCGCGACCTTGTCAGGGTCCAACACCACGTAGCGCTCGCACGCGAGGGATTGAGTGGCCAGCAGCAGGAGCAATGCCTTGATGAGAGTCTTCATGTCACGTTCCTTCAGGAGCAGGGCTGTCCCTGGGTGGAGTTTCCGGCGGTCCGCGTCTTGAGCTGTGGGTAGCGCTCGAGGAGCTCCTGAACGGCGTGGGCCATGTTGATGACGACCCCGGACGTGGCTTTATCCGCCGCGATCTGGAAGTTGTCCTCCGTGCCCACTATGGAGGTCTCCTCCCACTTCACGTAGAAGTCGCGCTCGGCCTTCAGCCCCGAGGCCGAGGTGGCCAGGAGCCTCACGTAGGCGTCCGCCTCGGGAGTAAAGGTGGCGAAACCGACTGCGGGCTCAACGAAGAACTGCAGGAGTTGTCCCTCGAGCTGCACCCCGTCGGTAGAGGCGGAGGCGGCGAGAGAGGACGTGTGCCGGACCTCGAAGCCGGCCTTGTCCAGCTCGACTGCGAGCAGCCCGGCCAGGTATTGGGCGGGCTCGGCCCCACAGAATATATCGGCCGTGTCCATGTTGTAGCTGTTCTTCTTCATCCCACAGCGCTTCTTCTGCGGACGGTTGTCTTCAAGGGGCGTCACCAGGGTGACGAGCGGCCGGGTGCTGGTGCACTGCCGGGCCACCGCGGGCACCTCCGGGGCCCGCAGGGTCAGGTCCGTCAGGGCACACCCCCCGCCGGACAGCGCGACAAGGAAGAACAAGCACTGCTTCACGATAGAGCTTCTCAAAGAAGATACCTCTGGGTTGTGGCGGGTCCACATCCGGCACCCGCCCGTTGGGACTCATTGCTACTCAGCTGCGTCCTCTAACGCGCCAGAACGGCGCTGCTCCCGCTTCCATGGGTGGAGAGGGAGAAATCGAAGGCAGAGGCCTGCGGGACCTTCGGCACGCTGCCGGAGCTCGGCGGGCTGCTCGCGGCGTCGGTGGAGCTGATCCAGGTCGACAGGCCCCAGATGAGCATCGAAGCCCCGATGGCCGCGGGCAGGAAGACCCCGGTGCAGTACGCGCCGCCGTTCTCACTGCACTTGGGCGCCCCCGCGGCGATGTTGAGGCCCCCATAGGCGCTCAGGAGCCCTCCCACCACGGCGACGCCATTACCCGGGTGGTCAATGTCGGTGATCTCTGATCTCGGGATGCGGAGCTCCGAGCCGTTGTCTATCTGGACCACGACGGCCCCCGGAGCGCTGCGCAGGATCTTCGCGTCCAAAGACTCTCCATTGGCACGGGAGATCGTCGCGGTGGTCGAGCAGCCGTAGATCAGGATTGGAGAGAGCAAGGTCACGATGAGCTTCGTCTGCATAGATGGAATCCCCCCTGTGGACGAATGTTGAGCATAGGACATTCCCGATCGAGAGGGAATCCTATCTGGGCCGCTTGGAGCACCCTCGCTCCACCCCGTCTATCTTCCTGTGGGCTCCGTGGTGAGCTCCTGGCGGGTGGTGGCCAGGGCTGGCTGCGGCGTCCATGGGGTCGTCTACCGCGCCGTGCGCGTCGGGCAGCAACAGGCCCAGCCCGTGGCCCTCAAGCTCGCCATGGGCCCCGGAGATCCGCGAATGGCGCGCGAGGTGGATTTGCTCTCGCGTACACGCCACCCGAGCATCCCGCGTCTGGTGGACCACGGTCAGTGGAAGTTCGCAACCGGCGCGCACCATCCGTACATTGGCTCGCAGCCACGGCGGTGTTGGCACTGAAGTGGCTACGGAAGTCTTACCGGTAAGACTTTTGTAGGGTTTGCTCCCGCCTGGTTGCGGGTTCGATTGCCGCCGCCGTCTCCGCCACGCCATCCGCCTCAATACGCGAGAGCGGAGGCGCGATGTGACCACCCGCTACCCGAAGAGAACATCTCGCTCCAGCACCGTGACCGCAAGGCAACGACCCTCTCCCTGTTGGCCGCACCCGCTCGAGGCCCTCACTGCAGCGCCTCCGCCGAGAAGCGGGACATGAACAGGGAGCGCTGGCCCAGGTGGTACGTGAGCGCGAAGTCCGCGAAGTCGTATGCGCCGGGCCTCGGCAGCTGAAACCTCCGCCCCGCGGAGAGCTGCGCGCACGAGGCCACCAGGGCCATATGGGTGAAGGCCTGCGGGAAGTTGCCTAGCGCCTCGCCCGTCCCCGGCACCGCCTCCTCCGCGTAGAGGCCCACGTCATTGGACAGTCGCATGAGGTGCCGCAGTAGCGTCTCCGCCTCGTGCGTCCTCCCCGAGTGCACCAGCACGTCATGCAGCCAGAAGGAGCACAGCAGGAAGGCCCCCTCGCCGCCGCGCAAGCCGTCCGGCGCGTGGTAGCGGTAGAGCAGCCCGTCCTTCTCCAGCCGCTGGCGCACCACCTCCACCGTGCGGCTCATCAGCGGGTGGGCCACGGGGATGAAGCCCAGCGCGGGCAGCTGCAACACCGAGGCGTCCTCCCGGTCCGAGCCCACTGCCTGGGCGAACCACCCGTTGCGCCGGCCCTCCGCCAGCAGATACTCCCGGAGCTGCTCGCGCTCGCGCACCCAACGCCCAACGGGTGCGGGAAAGCGCCTCGCCCGAGCGATGCGCACCGCCCTGTCCAACGCCACCCAGCACAGCAGCTTCGAGTGGATGAAGTGCCGAGGCTCGTCGCGGATCTCCCACAGCCCCTGGTCCGGCTGGCGCCAGCGCTCGCACACGCCATCCACCAACTGGCGCAGGAAGTTCCAGGTCCCCAGCCTCATCTGCCCGCCCATCTTCGCGAACAGCCACGCCGCCTCCAGCATCTCCCCGAAGACATCGAGCTGAAGCTGCTTCACCGCGCCATTGCCCACGCGCACCGGCCGCGAGCCCCGATGGCCCTCCAGGTGGGCCAGCTCCAGCTCCGGCAGCAGCCGGTGCCCTCGGATGTCGTACATGATCTGGATGTCCTCGACACGGCCCGCGCTGGTGCGCCCCAGCCAGCGCCGGAAGGCAATCGCCTCCTCCTGGTAGCCCAGCAGCATGAGCGAGATGAGCGTGAGCGCCGTGTCCCTCAGCCACGTGTAACGGTAGTCCCAGTTGCGCACGCCCCCCGGCTCCTCGGGCAGGGACGTGGTGGGCGCCGCCACGATGGCTCCCGAGGGCAAGTACGTCAGCGCCTTCAGCACCAGCGCCGAGCGGCGTACCTGCCGGGTGTACTCGCCCTCGTAGGCGCAGCGGGAGATCCAATCTCGCCAGAAGGCCACCGTGTCCTCCAGCCGCTGGCGCAGCGTGGCGAGATCCGGCATCTCCTCCGCGGCGCGCTCGATGAGCGAGGGCGTCCAGGCCGCCTCCACCCAGGCCTCCTCTCCGGCTCGCAGCCGCCAGTGCGCGCGCAGGGCGCTCTCGTACGCCACCAGCGGGCGCGTGGCCGTCACCCAGAGCGCGTCCGCGCCGCCCACCAGCTCCGCCGTCCGCGCCGAGGTGAGGCGAACGCTCGGAGCGAAGGCCCCGTACTCGAAGCGCGGCGCCACCACCACGCGCGTCATCACCTCGCCGCCGACACAGCGCACCCGCCGCAGCAGCGAGTGCGGGGTGCCCACGCGGGGCCCTCGCCCCCGGCCGAAGCGGATGGGCATGCAGTCGGTCAGCTCCAGCACCCCGGTCGGCGTGGTGAAGGTCGTCACCAGCACATTGGTGTCATCGAGGTACTGGCGAGTGGAGCGGAACGTGCTCTCGGGGCTCACCTGGAAGGAGCCGCCGCGGCGCACATCGAGGAGGCGGCAGAACACCGCGGGCGAGTCGAACCGGGGAAAGCACGCCCAGTCGATGGAGCCGTCACGTCCCACGAGCGCCGCGGAGTGGCAATCGCCCAGCAAGGCGTAATCGTCAATCCGCTGCCGCATCTCGCCTCCGGGAGCCACGCCAGCACCTTGGGCCTCCCCTCGTCATTGGGGACGAGGGGCAGCCGTTGCAACCCAAGGCTGGGCCTGGAGATCGAGGGCGCGCTCTCACCCCCGTCGGGAGGACAGGCGCCCAGCGAAGCCACCGCCGGGCCCCCTCCCCTCTCGGTCTACAGCAGCGGACGGATCTGGATCTGGGCGGCGCCGTCCTTGGTGCCCTGCTGTCCGTAGTAGATGCCCAGGAAGGTGCCGCGCACCGTGTACGTCCCGCTCGGGGCGGCCAGCCCGTTGTTCTGCGTCAGCCCCCACGTCGTCTGGTACTGCCGGGACTCTCCCGGAGCCAGGACGATCTCCTGCGGCGTGGGATCAAACG
The DNA here is from genome assembly GCF_045802625.1 of Hyalangium sp. Classification (NCBI taxonomy): domain Bacteria; kingdom Pseudomonadati; phylum Myxococcota; class Myxococcia; order Myxococcales; family Archangiaceae; genus Hyalangium; species Hyalangium sp. The sequence goes on from NZ_JBJMQP010000156.1 coordinate 62,300, forward strand.
TCTTGCCGTTCGACCAGCTCCAGACCGTGGTGCCCGAGGAGCTCGTGGCGCTGAAGTCATAGAGCTGGGCGGAGTTGAAGTCGACCGTCAGCGCGTAGGGCGCGGTGTTGGTCACCGTCAGGGTCAGCGTCGCGGTATCGAGGCGCCCGTAGGAGCTCTTGTCCGTCGTGAAGGTGACCTGGAGGGCATCCGGCGTCGTCAGGGTCACGGCCTGCTCGCCGGACTTGGAGCCCGTCTTCCCCACGTAGTTGCCCAGGAACGTCCCGCTCACGGTGTAGCTGCCGTCGAGCACGCCCTGCCCGCCGTCGGTGACGAAGGCCCAGGTCTCCTGGAGGGTCCAGGTCTCGCCCGCGGCCAGCACCCGCTGAGAGCCCGAGGGATCAAAGCTCTTGCCGGTGGACCAGGTCCAGACCGTGGCGCCGCTGGCGTCGCGCGCCGCGAAGTCATACTGCTGCCCATTGGAGAAATTGATCACCAGCGGCAGGGCCGAGGTGTTCTTCACCTGGATGGTGAGCACGGCCTGTTCGCTGCGCGTGTAACCCGCTTTATCCGCGGTGAATTGGAATGACAGCGGGTCGGCGGCCTGCGCCTGGGAGACAGGCGCGAGGGCCGCGCACAGGGCCAGGGTCAAGGCGAGAGTCCAGGGTGCGGGAGACGATTTGATCCACATGCGGGGGGGTGGCTCCTTGCGGTGGCGTTCATTCGCCACTGCCCTGGCTTGTCGAGAGCCTTTTCGGATGGATCGCCGCTGGTTATCGCGTGGCCACACGGCACCTGGATGTTTTAAACAGCCAACACATCGCAACCGCACTCACAGAGGGAGCGACCGCATGATGGAAGGTCATCCGGCGGCGCCGTAGCGGAGCGCATCGAGGCCGACCCTCGTGATGGCCTCGTCTGCCTCGCTCCGCCCGTACTCCAGCAGCACCACCCCATAGTGGAACGCTCGGAAGCGCGCTCGGTCCCATGTGGCCTCGTCGATCTCTCCGTAGGCCGCTCGAAAGTCCCCGCGCGCCTCCGGAGGCAGGAAGGTGAACGCGAGCGTTAGATCGATCGCTGGATCCCCCAGGTGCACGTCTCCCCAGTCGAGCACCCCGGACACGGTGTGGTGCTCATCCACGAGCAGGTGCCTCGCGTACAGGTCTCCATGCACCCAGCAGGGTCGCCGGGTCCACGGCGGTGTCTCCACCAGCCGTGACACCCAGTCACGCACCGCCGCGCCATCAACCTCCGGGACGTCCAACTCCACCTGCGCGAGCCGTTCCAGAATCATCGGCGCGCGCTTGCGCAGGTCGGCGCGGCCGAACTCGTCCCGCGGCCCCAAGGCCAACGCCTCGTCATCCACGGGGATGCCGTGCAGGGCCGCCAGGAAGCTCCCGAGCGGCGCGGCGTTCCGCTGGCGCTCCTCGGGCGTCCAGTTGACCGCGCATGCGGTGCGCCCCGGCAGCAGCGCGTACCCAGCAAACGGATACGGGAAGCGCTCCTCGGGGTGGCCGAGCCATACCGGCCGCGGGATGCTCAGCGGCAGGTGGGGAGCCAGCCGTGGGAGGAAGCGGCCTTCATTCTCCAACAGCCTCACGGCGATCTTGCGGCGTGGGAAGCGGAACACCCACTGTCCGTTCACCCGATACGCCGCGTTGTCCCAGCCCGAGCCCAGTGGCTCCAGCCTCACCGGGGCGAGCTCCGGGAACTGGCGCTCGATCAGCTGGCCAGCGTCCTCTTGGGTCAACGTGAAATCCGCCTGCCAGGTTGGGGACATAGAGCCTCCTGCCTCATACTCTCAGGCCTGGAACCCCAGGAGAGCACCCATGTGGGCGAAAGCCTTCTTTGAAGAAGCCACCCGCGAGAAGACCGCCGCCGAGGTGAAGGCCATCGAGGCCCGGACCTCCGCCGAGGTGGTCGTCGCCGTGCGCCGGGCCTCGGGCCAGTACCGGCACACGGACTACCTCGTGGGCTTCGTGCTGTCGATCGCCACGCTGGTGGCGATGCTCTACCTGCCCATCGACTTCGAGCTCGAGTACTTCCCCGTGGACGTCGCGCTGTCCTTCGCCGCGGGAGCCGGCCTGTGCGCCATCCTTCCCGGGCTGCGCCGAAGGCTCACCTCACGGAAGCTCCTGGAGGAGAACGTGCGGACGGCGGCGCGAGCGGCCTTCGTGGAGTTCGGCGTGTCACGCACCTCGGGGCGCACCGGCATCCTCGTGTTCGTGTCGATCTTCGAGCGGCGCGCGGAGGTGGTGGCGGATATCGGGGTGGATCCCGCTGCCCTGGGCAAGGAGTGGGAGGAGTTCCAGGCGAAGCTGTCCGCCGCGGTCGCCTCCGCCGAGGACGCGGAGCCCTTCTTCCAGGCGCTGCGCCTGATGGCACCCCCCTTGGAGCAGGCGCTCCCGCGCTCCGCCGATGACGTCAACGAGCTCCCCGACGCTCCGCATGCCGCGTGAACCCATGAGACGCTCCCTTTCCTATTCTCTGGCTTTCTTCGCGCCGCTGCTGCTGGCGCTGGTGCTCGTGGCCGCGCAAGGCGAGGCGCGCCCGGGTGGAGGCAACACCTACCGGGGCTCCTCCAGCAGCAGCTCCTCCGGAAGCAGGGGCTTCTCCAGCAGCTCCTCGAGCAGCCACAGCTACTCCAGCTCCTCCTCGGGGAGCCACTCCAGCTCCTCGGGGAGCTACTCCGGTTCCAGCTCTTCCGGCTCCGGGAGTTCCGTGGGCGGCGCCTTCGGCGGCCTCTGCTTCCTGCTAATGATGGTGATGATCATCATGGCAGTGGTCGCCAGCGCACAGCGATCACAGAAGCAGGGTAAAGACTGGAGCACGGCCGCTCCGCCTCCGCGCCCGGTGGACGTCGTGGGGTTCGCGCCCGGGGCGCGCCCGGTCTCGGCGCGGAAGCTGCTGGAGCGCCTGCGCACCGCGGGCCCACCGGGGCCAGATGGCAGGCCGGTGCCGTTTGATCCGGACTTCTCGCTGGTCCCCTTCGAGGACTTCCTCTATGCGCTGTACGCCAAGGCCCACGAGGCGCGCGGTGGCGGCCGGGTGGACACGCTGGCCGCGTACCTCTCGCAGGGGGCGCGTCAGACGTTGAGCGGCATCAGCCAGCCCGTGCACGTGAAGGCCGTGGTGGTGGGCTCGATGCAGTACCTGGATGCCACGAACCTGCGGCCGGACAGCCAGACCGTGAGCGTGCGCATCCGCTTCGAGGCCAACTACACCGAGGTCTCCACGAACGGCTTCGAGCAGAGCTTCTACGTGGCCGAGGAATGGACGCTCTCGCGCAGCACGGCGGCGAAGTCCCGCCCGCCGGATGCGGCACGGGTGTTCAAGTGCCCCAACTGCGGCGCGCCGCTGGAGGGAATGCGGGGCAACACCTGCTCGTACTGCGAGAAGAAGGTGGACACCGGCGAGTTCGACTGGGTGGTGGCCACCGTGGAGTTGCAGGAGCGTGAGGCCCGAGGCCCGCAGCTGGGCGGTGACACCCCGGAGGAGGGCACGGACCTGCCCACCGTGAAGCAGCCTCGGGTCAACGAGCACCTGGGGGCGCTGCTGGAGCAGGATCCGGAGCTGTCCTGGAACGCGCTCGCCGGGCGCCTCGTGCTCATCTTCCAGGAGCTGCAGGTCGCCTGGTCCAATCGCCAGTGGGAGCACGCGCGCCCGTACGTGAGCGACAGCCTCTTCCAGATGCAGCTCTACTGGATGGAGGCCTACAAGCAGGCCGGGCTGCGCAACGTGACGGAGAAAGCGCGCATCACCCGGGTGGAGCTCGCCCGAGTGGTGGGCGACAAGTACTACCACGCCATCACCGTGCGGCTGTTCGCCACGGGCTTGGACTACACGGTGCGGGACTCGGACGGTCATGTGGTGGGTGGCAGCAAGTCGCGCGAGCGCCAGTACTCCGAATACTGGACGCTCATCCGCGGCACGAGCGCGAAGGGCCGGCCCCGCACGGACAAGCACTGCCCCTCGTGTGGCGCGCCGCTGGCCATCAACCTGGCGGGCAACTGCACGCACTGCTCGGCCCGGGTGAGCTCGGGCGACTTCGACTGGGTGCTCAGCCGCATCGAACAGGACGAGTCCTACCAGGGCTGAGGCTCCAGATCAGAGCCTCATTTGAAGCCGCGCTCCGGCTCGGGAACCGCCGTCAGCCGCGCAGGAACGCGGTGCCGAAGCTCCCCGCCTTCTCGGCCTCGCCCAGCAGCGCCGTCGCGGGCGAGATGCCGACGATGTGGATCGCCTCGATGCCCTCCTCGAGCATGGCGAGGCTCTCCTCCACCTTGGGGATCATCCCGCCCTGGATGACGCCGGAGGCGATCTTCGCCTTGGCCTCGGCGGGCGTCAGCGTGGGCAGGCGCGTGGACGGATCATCCTTGTTGGCCAGCACGCCCGGCACGTTGGACACCAGGAACAGCTTGGCCGCCTTGAGCTTCGCCGCCACGCGCGTGGCCACCGTGTCCGCGTTGATGTTGAACACGTTGCCCTGAGCGTCCCCGGACAACGAGCCCAGCACCGGCACCAGCCCCGCGTCCGACAGCTTCTCGAAGAGCGCGGTGTTCACCTCGGTGACGTCGCCCACGAGGCCCAGATCAATCGGATCCGGTCCCGCGCCCGTAATCACCTTGGCCGGCCGCTTGCGCGCATCAATGAGGCCCGCGGACACGCCCGTGGTGCACACCGCCGGCACTCCGGCAATCCGGAACGCGGCGGCGACGTCCACGGACACCTGGCCCGCGAGCGTCATCTTCATCACCTCGAGGGTGGCCTCGTCGGTGACGCGGCGCCCGCCCACCATCTTTGGCGTCAGGCCCAGCTTCTGGGTGAGCTCGGTCGCCTGCGGCCCGCCGCCATGAATGACGGCGACTCGGACTCCGGCGTCCAGGAAGGCGCGCACGGCGGCGCCCACGCTGGCGGCCAGCTTGGGCTTGTCGGAGGCCAGCTCGCCGCCGATCTTCACCACGAACCAGCGGCCCTTGAAGGCCCCGAGCCCGCTCACGGCCACAGCCCCGGCTCGGCGAGGGTGGCCCGCTCATCGAAGCCCATCATCACGTTGAAGCTCTGGATGGCCTGGCCGGCGCCGCCCTTGACCAGGTTGTCCAGCGTGGAGAAGCACACCACGCGGCGCGTCTCCCCAGTGACGGGGCCGAGCGTGAAGCCGACCTCCACGTAGTTGCTGCCGGAGACGCCCACCACCTCGGGCTGCCGCCCGCCGCCGATGATGCGGATGAACGGCTCCTTGCCGTAGGTCTCCTTCCACAGCGCATCCAGCTCCTCCTGCGTGGTGGAGGCGGGCACGTCCGCGAACGAGGTGGCGAAGATGCCGCGCGGCAGGGGCGCGGACACCGGGACGAACTCCAGCGACAGGTCCTCCGAGCCGCCGGCGTTGCGCAGCGTCTGGAGGATCTCCGGGATGTGCTGGTGCTCGAGCGGCTTGTAGGTGCGCAGGTTGCTGGCGCGCAGCGGGTGGTGGGTGGTGATCTGCGGGTTGGCGCCGCTGCCCGACGAGCCCGTGGCCGCCACGGTGTGGACGGGGCCGCGCAGCTTGCCGCCCCTGGCCAGCGGCAGCAGGCCCAGGGCGATGGTGGTGGCGAAGCAGCCGGGGCTCGCGATGTAGCGCGCCTTGCGGATGGCCTCGCGGTTGAGCTCGGGCATGCCGTAGACGAAGGTGCCGTCCGTGAGGTGCTGGGGCGCGGGGTGGGCGACACCGTAGTACTTCGCATAGGCGGCCGGATCTCTCAGGCGGAAGTCGCCGGACAGGTCCACGATGCGCACGCCCGAGGAGAGGATCTCCATCACCACCTGGGCGGTCGTCTTGTGGGGCATGGCCAGGAAGACCACGTCCGCGCCTTTGACGGCCTCGGCGGGAGCCAACTGCTGGAACGTGAGCTCGGTGAGGCCGGCGAGGTTGAGGTGGACGTCGCCCACCTTCTTGCCGATGTTATCCACCGCGGTGATGCGGGTGACCTCCACGTTCGGGTGGAAGAGAAGCCGGCGGAGGATCTCCGCGCCGCCGTAGCCCGTACCACCGATGAGAACTGCCTTGACCTTGTTGGCCATGTGCCAGGACTCCTGAGGGGTTCCGCGGGTGTATAGGGGCTTGCCGGACGCGAATCCACCCCGCACGAGGTCTGCTCGTCCTTCTCTCCAGGCGGGTAGGCATACCGTTGACTACTCGAAACGCACTGCGCCATCGCCCGCGGCCCGGAGGACTCGCGACGTCACACGAGTCACTGGCCAACTCGGGTGGGCTGTGGAACGGTGAGCGGCATGAGCACCGAGTGGGTGGTTCGTCCCATCGAGCCGAGAGACGACGCGGCGGTGGCCGCCATCATCCGCGGCGTGATGCCGGAGTTCGGAGCCAGTGGCCCGGGCTTCGCCATCCACGACGCGGAGGTGGGCACGATGAGCGCGTCGTACTCGCGACCCCGGCATGGGTACTTCGTGGTGGAGCATGAGGGCCGGGTGAAGGGCGGAGCCGGCATCGCGCCGCTGGCGGGGGGAGACCCGTCCGTGTGCGAGCTGCGGAAGATGTACTTCCTGAAGGAAGCGCGAGGGCGCGGCCTGGGAGAGAAGCTGTTGCGGCGGTGCCTGGCCTTCGCGAAGGAGGCGGGCTACCAGCTCTGCTACCTGGAGACGCTCACGGGCATGGACCAGGCGCAGAAGCTGTACGAGCGGCTGGGCTTCGGGCGGATCCCCCAGGCCATGGGGAGCACGGGGCACTTCGGCTGCAACCGCTTCTACACGCTGGACCTGAGCAAGGCCCCTTCGAGCCTCTGAGCGGCTTCGCAGCGGGCCAGCCCAGGGCTTCCCTCCTCCCCTGCTGGCCGGGCCTCCCTCCCTGCACCTGTCCCCCATCCCCATCTTGTACGGGAGGAGGTGGCGCATGGCACAGCAGGATCAGGATCAGGGCCAGAAGAAGCTGCACGCGGACGAGGGCAAGGAACAGCGGCAGCCGAAGGTGGACTCGGGAGATGTCTCGGGCCAGGGGCGCGAGCGCCGGGACGACACGGAGGTGTTCCCGCAGAAGCGAGGCACGGGTGACTTCGGAACCCACGGCGGTCCCAACAAGCGCTCGACTTAGCAGGACTCATACCCAGGAGAGCTCAGCGAACCTGGAACTCGGACATGCCTAGCGGCTGGCCGTCGAGGGTCCAATCGACCTTGTAGTGGCCGGGTGGCCATCCCTTGGTGGGGCGGGTCAGCTGGCCACTCACCGTGAAGCGGTGGTCCTTGGCGACATTCCGGTTCTGCTCGGTCACGTCCATCACGGTCTGGTCGATGAGCGTGTTGGGCGGGGCGGCCTTGCCCACGTCCACCGCGATCCACTTCGTCGTCACCTTGCTGCCAGCCTTGGGCGGGGTGGAGAACCGGGCGATCGCCAGGAGCGCCGGCGTGTCCGTCTTGAACGCGGTCTTCACGTCCGCGCAGTCCTTGGCCGGGTTCTGCTCGCAGAGCCCGAGTTGGACCAGCGGGACCGTGGCCTTGGGCCCCTGCACCTGGTAGCGGCCGGTGCCCACGAGCGTTCCATCCTGGGTGATCTCGACGCGGTACCACCCCGCTGGCCAGGCCGGGTTCGGCTTGTTGAAGTGCAGCTTCAAGGTGAAGTGCTTCGCGAGCCCGCCGAGCGTGTTGAGCACATCCGCCTTGAACTCCTTGTCGAGAATCCGGCTGCCCGACGGGAGCGCGGCGCCCACGTCCTCGGCGATCAACGTGCCCACCAGGGTGCTCCCACGCTTGGGCGGCGTGTTCGTCACCCACGTCGCGTAGATGTCATCGGTGCCGAGCGGGATGGCGGTCTCGTTCTTCTTGCACTCCCCGTTCACGGCCTGGGTACAGACGAGCACCTCGGACTTCACAGGGGCGGCGCCCTGGGTCGTCGGTCCAAACAGCAGCAAAGCGTGCAGCAGCATGATTCCCATCGTGGTCCCTCTCCCTGCGCAGCATCCCCGTGTCTCGGGCCGCGGGATTATGCCCCAGGCATGCTCTCCCCATCGTCAGGACTTGCCCCTACTTGATAGGTAGCCTACTTTCCACCCAACCCATGGGGAGCATCGAAACGGAGAAAGAGCCCTTCGACATCGAGGTGGTGCTGGCCCGCATCCGGGAGACGGTCCGGAGCTTCGCGGACGCGGCGATGTTCGCGCTGGCGGCCCAGGGGCACACCACGCTGTTCGAGCAGCTCGTGGCCTGCATCCTGTCCATCCGGACTCGGGACGAGGTGAGCCTGCCCACGTCCCTGGCGCTCCTCCAACGGGCGCGCACTCCGGAGGCGATGAGCCGGCTGACGACGCGGGAGCTCGAGTCCCTCATCCGTCCGGTGACGTTCCCCGAACCGAAGGCGAAGCAGATCCACGCCATCGCGGTGCGCACGGTGCAGGAGTTCCACGGCCAGCTCCCGTGCGACGCGCAGGTCCTCCAGTCGTTCAAGGGCGTGGGCCCGAAGTGCGCCCACCTGGCGCTGGGCATCGCCTGCGGGCACGAGGCCATCAGCGTGGACATCCACGTGCACCGGGTGACGAACCGCTGGGGCTACGTCCAGGCGCGCACGCCGGAGCAGACCCTGGCGGCGCTGGAGGCGCGGCTCCCTCGGCTGTACTGGATCGAGCTCAACCGGCTGCTGGTGCCCTTCGGTAAGCACGTCTGCACGGGGACTCGGCCCAAGTGCTCCACCTGCCCCGTGCTGTCCATGTGCCGTCAGGTCGGCGTCACGCATCCGCGCTGACGTTCGCTGACAGCTGGAGGGTCTGTCGCCATGCGGTGGACAATGGCGTGAGGACACGGCTGACGCGAGCCTGGGCCGGTAGCACACTCGAGGCTCCCATGAACCGACTCACGTTTCTGCTGACACTCACGCTGTTGACGGGCTGCGCCACCACCACCTCAGGAACTCGGAACCTCGTCGCCGAAGAGGAGAACAAGCGGCTGGCCCGAGCCTTCACCGAGGAGATCTACAACCAGCGCCAGCTCGACCGCATCCCCGTGTATGTGGCGCAGGACTTCGTGGATGAGTCGCCCGGCGCGCCACCGGAGGCCAAGGGCCCGGACTTCGTACGCAAGCAGGCGGAGGCGAGCCTCGCCGCGCTGCCGGACCTGCGCTTCGACATCGAGCACCTGCTGGCAGACGGAGAGCTGGTGCTCATCCACTGGAAGGCAACGGGGACGGACGCCAAGACGCTGGACGATGCGGGCAAGCCCAAGCAGCTGACGCTCCAGGGGCAGTCCCTCTTCCGGATGCGGCAGGGAAAGATCGTCGAGTCGTGGGACATCACGGATCGACTGGGCTTCCTGCTACAGCGTGGCTTCAAGCTCCTGCCGCCTGTGCCAGCACATGCTGCTCCGCCTGCGCCTGCCGCACCGCCTGCAGCTCCACCAGCTCAACCCCCAGCGTCCTGACCTGATGTCCTGGCGTTGGAGAAGTAACCTGCCTCACTCCACGGTGGAGGGCGCTCGGAACACCTCGCCGTCGTGCCCCTCCAGCACCAGGCTGGCGCTGTCGGACGGAGACACCCGCAGCGTCGCCCGAGGCTGCCCCAGCCGGTCCACGAGCAGCAACCCGGGCGAGCCGTGCTCGTCCGCATTGAGGATGGCGCGGGGCCTGCCGTCCGCATCCGCCAATTCCAGCCGGGACGAGCCATCGGCGAACAGGCCCACGGCGAAGAACTCCGCCCCACCGTTCTTCGCGAACGCCAGGCGCGGCGCCTCGTTCGAGTACACGGTGAGCTCGGCGAGCGTGTTCCCCTCGGCGGTGGAGAACCGCAGCCTCGGCGAACCATCCTGGGAAACGCCGAGCAGGGCTCGCGGCTTGCCCGCGGCGTCACTGAGCACCAGGCCCGCGCTCCCGTCCGCCTCGGCCGAGAGCGTGGCCCGCGGGTGGCCCCGGGCATCCGCCAGCGTCAGCCGAGAGACCACCAGCGACTCAGCGCGCCCCTCGCCCTTGAGGACGGCCGCGCCCAGGCCCAAGCCCGCCAGGACCATGGCAGCCAGGGCGATGCCCTGCATGCGCCGGTATCCACGCTCCAACCGCTCCAGCCGCGAGTCGAGGTTCTCCATGTGCGCCAGCCTCCCGAGCCGAGGCTAACCAACCTTCCGTCGAGATGCGCGCCCATCTGTCGACTGCTCAGCGCCGATCCCGCTTCAGGTCCGAGAGGATCTTCTTCAAGTACCAGGCCTCGCTCCGGCCGGGGAACCGCCCCTTGAGCGCCATCAGGTGCCGCGCGAGCAACTCCTCGGCCTGGAGCCTGGGCAGAGGCGTGCTGCGGAACCAGGCCCGCCGCAGCCGCTGGGGTTCCGTCCCTCGGAACGCGAGCCCCAGGACGACGGCGAGCACCACCAGGCCCACGACGATCAGCACCGTCGTGACGTCCACCTCCTGACCGTCCACACCCGAACTCCTGTCGAAAGAACGAGCCTGTCCCTACTTAGCAGGTAACATTGGCCCCAGACAGGGCTGGGCGCTCAGAACACCTTCCACCACTTCTTCTTCGGTGGCTCGTTCGGGCTCGAAGGCTCCTCGGGCTTCGGAGCTTCCCCCGTGGGAGCCCCCGCCGGCTTGGGCCTCGGCGGCATCACCGTCTTGCGCCCGTACTTCTGCTCTAGCGCCCGGGCCTTCTGCTGGAACACCTGGCCCTTGGCCGGATCCACCATGGCCACGTAGTTGGCGAAACCCACCGCGGAGGCGATGACGTCCGTGGAGCCGTTCCACTTCTTGCCCTCGGGCCCGCTCTTCTCGAGCTGGTGCAACAATGCCCGGAAGCGCCGCAGCGTCTCCCGGTCCACGCCGGGCTTGTCATTGACGACGACGCCGGTGACTTCCTGCTGCCCGCCCCGGCGTAGCACTCGCGTCTTCTCCGGGTGCGGGACAAAGCCCTCCTTGCGGACGACGAAGCGCACCAGCCGCAGCAGCTTGCCCATGTCCCCCGTCCCGCCCTTGGGCACCGAGAACGTCAGGTCATCCGCGTAGCGCGTGTACGTGAAGCCCAGCAGCCGCGCCGCGCCCTTCAGCCGCCGGTCGAGCCGACGGCACAGCAGGTTCGTCAACGCCGGAGAGGTGGGCGCGCCCTGCGGCAGCCGCCGGCCTCCCTGCGCCACGAAGTAGCGCTGCCCATCCAGCTCCACCTCTTCCATGTCCGGCTCGGTGCACAGCAGCGCCAGCGCCGTGGCCGTGGCCTCGCTGTAGCCCAGCTTCACGAAGAAGCCCTTCACCCGCGGGTACACCACCGTGGGGAAGAAGTCCTTCAAGTCCAGGTTCACCACCACCGCCGCGCCCACGTGGGGCCGCGCGTTGCTGACGATGGAGTGCCCAGCCCGGAAGCCATGCGCGGCCTCGTGCAGGGGCAGCTTCTCGAGCACGTTCTTCAGCACCCAGTGCTGCGCCGCCTTCAGCCGAGGCAGGGGCGCGGAGATGAGCCGCAGGCCCCCCGTCTTCTTCGGCAGCGCGAAGCGCACATAGTTGGTCCGCGTGGACACCACCCGCGCGTAGCACAGCCCTCGCAGCTGCCCCACCGAGAGCCCCAGCGCCTGTGCCAGCACCTCCGGCGTGTCCAGCTTCGGCAGCCCCTGGCGCTCCAGCTTCGCCCCATCCGGCGTGCGCTGGTTCAGCCCGCCCGACACCCCGCGCCCGAGGAAGAGAATCTCCTTCGCCTTGCGCGCCTTCCACGCCTCGGCCCGCGCCACCCGCTCGCGCTCGCGGCGATCCTTCGTCTCCTGCTGCTTGCGCTTGCTCTCGGCGAGCCGCTTCTTGCGCAGCTCCTTCTTCAGCCGCTCCAGGTTGCCCAGCCGAGCCTGCTCGGAGGTGAGCGCGCGGAGCTGCTTCTCCAGCTCCGCCTTGCGGTGCACCTCGTCGCGCGGATCTCCCGGGACGCCGCTGCGCGCGGGCCAGAAGCCCAGCCGCACCATGTCCTCGAGGACGAACTCCTCCTTGGAGCCCTGCTGGATGCGCTCGTACAGCTCCTGCCGGTTACGCGGGGGTTGTTGGGCCATGTCGCTCTCATGAAGAGCTGGGAGGGTCCGTCCACGCGGCGGTCCGAGAGCTCCTTCGTACTGCTCTCAGGACTGGCTCGTCTCGACTCAAGCCGTACCCCCTACCCCGGGCGCTATGGATTTACGGAATCCACACCGCCATACGCCTGGGGTAGGGAGGTACGGCACAGTCAAGAGCGGGCCAGTGAATCATCACAGGCCATCAGGCAAGGACGGCGAAACGCCGCCCGGGTTGCAAGGTATTGCCCTCTGACCGCCGCGTGCGCGAACCCTCCCTTCTTCACGTCCGATTCGACTTCGAGTGCTGGAGCCGCAGCGCGAGCAGATGCTCGCATGGCCCCTTGAACAACTTGTTTTGCTGGAAGAAGTTGCAGGTGCACTCGGCGGAGACCATACGCTGATCCCCATCGAGCCGCAAAGACGCGCGGTGCACCTTGCTCGCCTCGCGCACCGTGCCCTTCAGCTCCAACGAGCCATCCACATTCGAGGGCCGCGCCTCCACCAATACCCCCTTCGCCTCGAGGAAGCGCGTGGCCTTCTCCTCGCGCTCGTTGGAGAACCGCAGCTTCTCCATGGGCAGCGGCTCGCGGCTCAGCTCGCGGGCGCGGTACACGTTCTTGTTCAAGTCCCAGATGGCCCGGCCCGCCTGCGTGTACGCGCCCAGCGCGCCCAGCACCGTGGCCTTGTCCAGCCCCAGCCGCGCGGCCAGCGCCTCGGGCGGCTCGCGCCACGTCTCCTTCAGCGCGTCGAAGACGCGGCGCCGGGTGAACTCATCCACCTCCGTGCGAGGCGCCATCAAGTCGAAGTTGCCCGCCGTGGACCAGTCATTCGCCGTCCACCCGGACAGCCCCAGCGTGAAGGACAAATCTCCCAGGTCCGCCACGTAGAAGGACGGCATGCCGCTGCCGAGCAGGTGCACCGTGAAGCGCCGCGCCACGGGAATCAGCCGCTCGAGGATGAGCAGCCGGCGCCGGCCCCACACGCGGATGTCGTGGGTGCCCGGGCCCTCGTAGATGGAGCGCGGGCACGACACCTCCAGGTTCCACGGCTCGAAAACCACCTTCACCGGCTGCCCGGGGGTGAGCTTGTAGCGCATGGAGCGCGGCCCCTTCTTCTCCTTGTTCCGCTTGAGCACGAAGAGGAAGTTGTGCACGTCCATGGGGTGCAGGCTCACGCGCGTGGCCGGCAGGCTCATCGCCGAGTTCACCTGCAGGAACCCGCGCACCCACGAGTCCGGCAAATCAATCTTCACTTCCTTGTACGCCGAGTCCTCGCCCGTCTGCGTGGTGAAGCCCGTGGGGTCCACCTCGAAGCGCGTCTTCTTGTACGAGCGGATCTTCTGGAACTCGTCATACAGCGGCGACGAGTAGTCAATGTTGGTGGTGCCGCAGGAGAACTCGCCGATGTTCTGGAACACCTCGTAGCTGGCGCCCAGCCGGCCGTAGCTGGACTCGTCCTGGCTGAAGCACTCGAAGAAGGCCTCGTCCGGGTGGACGGTGATGACCGGATCCAGCACGAACCAGAAGTCCTTGTTCTTCTCGTAGAGGTAGTTGAAGTAGCGCTGGCGCGCCTGCAGGAAGGGGCGCATCCGCGTGGCGCTCTGCCGCTCCAGCTCCGTCAGCTCGTCGCGCAGGCCCTTCAGCCGGCCGGCCACCGCCTGGCGCTGGGCCATGATGGTGTCCAAGTCGCGGTCCTCCTGCTTCGCCGCCCAGGCCTTGTAGGCCGTCTTGTCCTTGGGCTTGAAGCGCAGGTCCGACACCACCACGTGGTGCAGCGCGGAGATGGCCTCGCGGAAGGCCACGTTCTGCCGCAGCTCTCCGGAGAAGAACGTGGGCGGGCGCTTGGTGTCCGGCGAGAAGGACAGCTCGGTGCGGTCGCCCCGGTGCTCGACGGCGGTGTTGCCCCGATAGGCGTACTCAAACTCCACGACGGACCTCCACCGGCTTCAAGCGCACGGGCAGTGGGAGGGCGGGCTGCGCCTTACCAATGGCGAGCATGGCCTCCAGCGCCGCGGCGCGATTCTCAATAGCAATCGTGGCTGACAAGCGGTGCAGCACGTCCATCGCCTGGCGGCCAGCCACCTCGTTGCGCTGGCCCTCCTTGCGGAGGAACTCCAGCACGCGGCCTCGTGCGGCGCGCCCCTTGTTCACCTGGCTCAGCACCCGGACGAAATAGGGCACCAGCTTCTCCACCAGGGCCGCGTTGCCGCTGGCGAAGCGCTCCAGGTAGTGCGTGGCGAAGAGCTGCACCGGAGGCGCGGGGTGCTCGGACAGGCGCAGCAGCAGCTCCGGCCCGTCCGCCTCGCGGAAGGCGCGCGCCAGCAGCTCGCGCCCGAACGTCTGCACGTCCGTCCGAACGCTGTCCGCCACGGAGACGAGCACCTCCAGCGAGAAGTCCTCAGGAGCGAAGCGCTCGCGGAAGTAGCGGAAGGCGAAGGCCCGCGCATCCTCCCAGCGCGTGTCGAGCAGCCGCACCGCCGTGGCCAGCTCCGCGCGCACCTCGGGCACGTGCCCCTCGAGCCAGCGCCAGGCCCACTCGCGGACCTTGAGCACGTCATTGCCCGCCAGCTTCACCGCGCGAGCCGCATCCACCGCCAGCGAGTCTCCCCGCTTCTCGAGCAGCTCCCCGCCCAGGCCCTGCGCCGTGGCGTCCTCCGAGTCCAGCATCCGCCACACCGTCTCGGCGGGGAGGGTCCAGAACGCGGTGGCCAGCTCGCCGGTGAGCAAGGCCTTCACATGCTCGGGCCCGCCCTCGGGCAGCCGCCGGCGCAGCAGCGCGCTCACGAGCAGCTCCGCCACCCGGGCCCCCGCAGCCACATCCAGGGTGACGAGCCGTCCAATCAAGGGACGGATGCCCTGGCGCACCTCCGGGTGCGGGCTGGAGGCCAGCCGGCCGATGACGGCTTCGTTCGCGCGGAAAGCCTCATCCGGCATCTTCCCGAGCAGCCGCAGGCCCAGGGTCCGCAGAGAGGCGCTCGCGGACTGCAGCAGGTGGCCCAGCACCTCGGGAGGCACCGGCTCGGTGCGCAGATCCCGGCGCAGCAACAGCTCGCCGCCCAGCTCCTGCACCTCGACGAGCGGATGGACCAGCAGCTCGATGAGAATCTCCGTACCCGGCGGCCGGCCCAGGGGCCCCAGCGCGGCGAGCACGAGCAGCTTCACGTCCGCCGCGAGCGGCCCATCGTTGGGTCCCAGCTTGCGCGCGGCCAGGAGCAGCTGGCGGATGAAGGCCTCGGCCACATCGTCCGGCAGCACGGAGCCGCGCAACAGCTGAGCCACATACTGGCGGGTCTCGGTCTGAGGAGAGATGGCCAGCGCGGCGAGGAAGGACAGATCCTTCAGCAGCACGTCCCGCAGCGCATCGAGCCACCGGAAGGCCTGCTGGCGCGCGGGAGCATACGGAGAGCCCGCAGCGGCCAGCACCAGCGTCCGAGGCTCTCCGCGAGCATTCACGCGCTCGATGGCCAAATCCAAGCCGAGCTGGGCCGTGGGCGCGTAGGGCTTCTCCAGCAGCGTCGCCACCGCGTCCGCATCGAGCTGGGCCAGGAACGTGGGCAGGGAGCGCAGCGCACGAGCCCCGAACACATGCACCGGCGCGCATCGGCTCTCATCGAGCAGGTGCATCAACCCCTGGGGCGTGCGATCCCACAGTTGAGGGAAGCTCTCCTCGCGCTGACGCACCTCCGCGTCCGAGCGCGGCTTGAACTTCGCGTAGAAGGCGAGCTTGTGGTCCACCGCCTCGAAGCGCCGGCCGCCGCCATGGAGCAGGTGATTGAAGGCCCAGTAGGGAGCAAAAGGCCCCCAGTAGTGCTCCTCGCGGTTGCGGCCATGGCCGGAGCTCGTGGTGAGCTCGGGCACCGCGTCCGCGTCGCTGAAGGCCAGCAGCACGCCCACGGCCATCTTCACGAAGTCAGGATCCTCGATCTGCCCAAGCCGCCGCAGCGTGCGCCAGATGCGCCGCCGCAGGAACAGCCGCGTGGACTTGGCGAAGCCGTCGCGAGAGCTCCGGTTCGTCGAGCGCTCCTTCTCGTAACGCCAGGCGATGAGGCCGAACACCTCACCATCCCGGCGGTACTCGGCCATCTTGAAGACGTGGCGCAGCGCCTTCACCACGCTGCGCTGGAAGGGAGCGGTCCGCAGCACCCGCAGCAGCGCGGGCCGCACCACCGGCGAGTCCACCAGGTACACCGTCTCCAGCACCGAGTACGATTCCTTCCCACCGGCGCTCAGGTGCTTGTCGAGCGCCTGGCCGAAGCCCTCGCCATTGCCCGCCTGGGCCGCGTCGCGCAGCGCCGGGGGCAGCTTGCCCATGAGATCCTGGCGAAACTCGTTGCGGGTGGCCTCGTCGGAGAGCTGGAGCAGCGCTTCCGTGGCAATCCGGCGCACCATGTCCGGCGTCTCCGGGTCGCCATAGAGCCGCCCGAGCGCGGACACGGACTGGGCCGAGCCCAGCCGCCCGAGCGCCGCCGCGATACAGTAGGCGCGCAGCGGAGTGGCCCGCTCCAGCATGGGCAGCAGGATGGGCTCGGCGGCGCGCACTCGCAGCTCGCCCACGCGCCAGATGACGCGCTCCAGGGGCCGGGGCTGCGCACGCACCTCGGTGCTGCGGAACCAGCGGCGGGTGCTGACCTCCTGCGTGAGCTGTTGAAGCAGGGTCCGCTCGCGAGCCGAAGCCCCCGGAGGCGGCCCGGCCGGAGCAACGGGAGCAGCTGCAGCAGGTCCCCCCGCCGTCCCCGGAGCAGGCGCCGTGGGCCGAGGCGGCGGCGGAGGCAGCCCGGTGGAGGGATGCCCCGCGCGCACATAGCCGGTTTCCAGCTTGGACTGGACGAGCTTGTCGAAGGCCTTGCGCGCCTCGGCCATGGACACGGGGGTGGGCGTCTTGGTGCCGTCCTTGAGGGCGGCGCCGCGCCGGCCGTAGCGGAAGTTGACGACGTGCTGGCCCGCCCCCACCTCGAGCAGGTCCACCTCGTACACCTTGTCGCTCCTCCCTTCCTGGAAGAGCAGCGTCACCTGCTCGAGCAGCTTCACGTCAGTTCACCAGCTTCTTGATGTCCCCGTAGGCGCGGTAGAAGCCGCCGCGAGCCGACTCGCGCACGCCCTCGACCACGTAGCGGGAACCCGACTCGCGGATGTCCTTGGGGAACTGCACGTGCCAGTTCTTGTGGTAGCCCGGAGACACGATGCGCACGCGAACGTTCCCGCCATCCTCATAGCACTCGACGATGACACCCGAGCCCGCGCTGCGAGTGGTCTCCACGGTGCCCACCTGGGCGGCGGCGAGCGGCTTGGGAGCCTTGACGGTGACGAGCTTGGGCACGGTGCCCTTCTGCGCGGCCTGGATGGCGGCCTCGCTCGCGTCGATGCACGCCAGCGAGCCGTCCGTGGTGACGATGTAGAGCCGGTCCTTGAAGAACTGCATCGAGAACGCCGAGCCGCAGCCCGTGGACAACTTCCACAGCCGCTCACCCTTGTCGTTGAAGCAGTAGATGCTGGACATGTTGTCGCCAGCGAAGACGTACTTCCCGTCGTCCACGGCGGCGCAGGAGAACACCGCCGAGTCGCACTTCATCACCGGCCCCACGTCGCCCTTCTTGGAGAAGCGGTGCACATAGCCGGTGTTGGTGCAGGCGTAGATGGAGGACTCCTCCTGCCAGCCGAACATCACGTGGCCCTGAGTGGGCTTGGACCAGATCTCCCGGCCGTCCTCCCAGTCGTACATGGTCACGCCCTTGGCGTGGCCGTGATACATGCCGACCTCATCACAGCGCACCATCCACGCGTGGGTGCCCTTGGACTGGCGGGACCAGACGGATTCGTCCTCGTGGTTGATGGCGGTGAGCTTGCCATTGGCGTCGGACACGCCGAGCACGGCGTCCTTGATGTCGAGCCAGAAGATGTCCACGTCCTCGGCGATCTCGTACGCCTTGCGAGGCACCTTGCCGCCCAAGTCATAGACATTGCCGTCATCGCACCCGGCGTAGAGCCAGCGGTCATCGGCGACGATGCACTTGACGCCATCGGGGAGGCGGAACTGGTCGAGCACCTTGCCGTCATGGCTGAGCGAGTAGATGCTGCCGCTCTCGTTGCCGACCCAGCAGCGGGAGTCGTCGACGAAGACGCCGAAGGCGCGGTCGCCGGTGCCGAACTTCCAGCGGATGGGGGCCTGGGTGGCGGAGGAGGTGCCGCTGGTGATTTCTCGGCGGGTGACGGCGCGCTTCTTGCGCAAGCCCTTGACGGCGGGGGCGTAGCCCTTCTTGGTCTTCTCGGCGATCTTCTTCTGGGCCTCTGCGAGGGCCTTCTCGGCGCTGGCGAAGTCGGAGACCTTGAGTTGGCCGGAGTCGCCGATGCGGCCGTAGCGGATGGAGAGCTTCTTGCCCTCGACCTTCACTTCATAGAACTTGTGCGAAGAACCGCCGTCTTCCGAAAGCTCCAGGTACGTCAGCTGATCAGCCATTCCCGTGGTCCCCTCAGGCGAACGGGCAGGAGCCTAGCCGTAGGGGGTGACATTCCGGAAGCCCCACACCCAGGTGCCACGAACTCACTAACGGATGTACCCTGGGAGTCGCCTGAAGGAAGAGAGAGAACCTTCAGCGCTGTGTTCAAGGTCCTCTCCTGTTACCTGGAACCCAGGTAGAAAGCCCCTGAAAGCAGTCCACCTCCCAAGCGAGTTTGATCGATGCCAGGCAGATCAGTCCGTCTCTTCCTCGTTGATGGCACTCCCCAGGGACTCCGCACCGCGGAGGTGGGGATGTGGACAGGGCAGGCTCTGGTCGCTCCTCGTACTGAAATCGCACGACTCGGCAGACGGGAGGAGGTTCGAAGTACCGGCGTCTACGTGCTCGTTGGACCGGCGGAGGACCAAGCGTTCGACACAGCGGTCTACGTTGGCGAGGGAGATGACGTCTGGGCCCGCATCACGAACCATGACTCCTACAAGGACTTCTGGACATGGGTGGTGGTGTTCGTCTCCAAGGACGACAACCTTACCAAGGCTCATGTCCGATGGCTGGAGGCTCGGCTCATTGAGGAGATTCGAGCCGCGAAACTCGTTCAGGTTATGAATGGAAACGATCCCGGTGGAGGTCGATTACCCGAGGCCGATGCGGCCGACATGGAGACTTTCATCGAGAACGTCCGGCTCTTGCTGCCGGTGCTCGGACTCAACGTGTTCGCCTCGGCGGTTGGGAGCCTAGACGCTTCCAAAGCAGGAGCCGTGCGCTTGCATCTTGCCTGGGACAACGCCACAGCCGACTGTATCGTGAAGAACGGGGCCTTCGTCGTTCAGAAAGGCTCCACCGCCAGAAAGAAGAACGTCGATTCTCTCCAGCCCAGTTACCAGAACATGCGGCAACGGCTCATCGAGAGCGGAGTGCTGATCCCACAAGGTCTGGATCTGCTGGTTTTCACCCAGGACTTCGTCTTCGAGTCGCCCACTGCGGCCGCCGTGGCGGTTGCCGGCACAAGCGTGAACGGGCGCGACATGTGGAAGGTCATCCCAACGGGTGAAAGTTACAAGGAGTGGCAACAGCAGCAGGTCACTGGGGACTCGACCTCGGGGGAATGAAAAGTGGGTATTTCTGTCATAGCACCCGAGCAGGCACTCGCCGATCTCCTCCAAACCCGTCTTGACGACGCAAACAATTGTCTTTGGTGTGTCGCCTATGTTGACCGACAGGCAGTCAAAAGACTCCTACCCGCGCTAGAACGCCTCCTTAAATCCAAGTCGCGGTCCCTTCGCTTCATGATGAAGACCGACGACTTTCGAACTGAACCTGAAGCACTTGATATGTTGCTTACTTTGAAGAAGGATTCGCGCGGCAGACTCGATTTGCGGTACTGCGGTCAGCCTTCATTTCATGCAAAGTTTTTTGGCTTTAAATCACTTGGGGATTTGGTCGCCATCGTAGGGTCGGCCAATCTCTCACAGAAAGCCCTCGATCCCGGCTCTGGAGAACTCGGGGTGCAACTTACGGGAAAAGCCCATGCGAAAATGGCTTGGGATGCTGCCGAGCGGTTCTGGACAGACGGATTCGCGATCACCCGCCCCTGGCTAGCCAAGTACCGGGCGAAGGTCGAGAAATTGAAGAAAATGGAGAAAGCGAGTTCTGACCTTCGGGAATCCTTGCGACCACGTGCCCGCCATCCTCGGCTCCCCGCGCCCTCCAACAAGGAGCCTCTGTGGTTTACAGCTATTTCTCACATGACATCTGACGATCAGAAGACTTACGATTCCGCGTTAAGGTCAGCCCGCCGGAAGGGAGAGGTAGATCAAAGCTTCAGTGGCGGAACTGTCTATTGGGGCTTTAATAACAAGCCTCTCATTCCCGCCCAAGCATTGGCAGTCCAGCTCACCTTTTCCGACCATGCCAGTGAAAAGCTGCTTAAGCAAGTATGTCTGATCCGCACCCGTGCACCAGCCCGCTTCCAGGATCCGAAAAGCAAGCGGTGGCTTTGGGTCCTTCCCAGCCCAAGCATTCGCGGCAGTTCTCGGAAGTTCACGAACAGAGACAAGGCACAGGCAGACAAAATCTTGCGTATTTTTGGTCTTCACAGACACGCATTAGCAGCCAAAGTGAGCGGGAAAGACTACCGATTAAAAAGTCAGCAGGCCAAGCTCTTTCGGCGGCTCATCGCAAAATTTCACAAGCTCCCTTGACGCCTGAAACCTATTTCAAGCATCTGACTTCACTTCGCCAATATAGGCTAGGCTTTCGGGATGAGCCCATGTCGGGTGTGGCTCTCATCCTGAGCCACTGGACCGCCCTGTCGGCGGCGCATGTCCCAAACCTGTCTGACAGTCAGACAGGTTCGGAGTGATCGACTCCGGCACCTCTCCCTTCGCGCGTTGCGCAGGATGAGATCCACTCCCCCCATGTCCTGGAAACCTTTCTTCTTATGGTTGCTCTGATGTAGGAGGCCGCTGGGGCTCAAACGTGGGCGCAAAGCAACCGGTCTTCCACTCATAGAGCCCTGAACCACATGGAGGAGTCGCATTAGGCGGGCGCACCCAGCACCCTCCATTGATCTCGACCTCATATTTCCCACATGGGGCCTTACGCTGCCCAGGTAACGGCTCCTTAGGAATGCTGAGCCTGAGCCCGTGCTGCTCCGCCACGGG
The DNA here is from genome assembly GCF_045802625.1 of Hyalangium sp. Lineage (NCBI taxonomy): Bacteria > Pseudomonadati > Myxococcota > Myxococcia > Myxococcales > Archangiaceae > Hyalangium > Hyalangium sp. The sequence goes on from NZ_JBJMQP010000156.1 coordinate 83,378, forward strand.
CGGTGAGTTGCTCGCACGTTCCGCGCGCATGGCGTCCGCCAAGCTCGCGGTTCCTCCGTCTGCTTGGTCGCTATCTCGCACCTGTCGCGCCACCGCTGCGCGACGCTCGACAGGCTCTCCGTTCCCAGTCCCGCGCGTCTTGAGCACCAGCAGAGCCAGACTTGAGCCCGTCACGACCAGCCCCAGTGCCAAGGCTCGATGTCGGCGCATAGGCGCGGAGCGAGCCAGCCGCACAGACGATGCATCCTCTGAGCGACGAAAGATGAGCTGATCCGCTCTGCTGTCCGAGGTCTCCACTGCATTCTCGAGCGCCTGGGCGAGTTCTCCGGCACTGACCCGAGCCGAGGGCTCGCTGGCAAGCATCCGGCGGATGATCGTCGCCAGTTCCGGGCACACCCCAGCCAGTGCCTCGGGCGGCAGCCACACCACGAAGGCCCAGTGCTTTCCGTCCTCGGAGCGCTCCGGACCCGTCACCGGTGGCGGATACGTACCTGTCACCAGCCGATAGGTCGTCACTCCCAGCGCGTACACGTCATCCGCCGGGCTCGCGTGGTAGTGCTCCGAGTCCTGGCGGAGAAAGCCCCACTGGTGGCTCACCAGCTCGGGGCTCCAGTACCGAGGCGTGCCGGGAGGCACCGGCTGCCACGTGAGCGCGAACGCTCCGCGGTAGTGCCCCGAGCCGAAGTCCGTCAGCACCGCCCGGCCCTCCTCGGTCACCAGCACGTTGTCGCCCTTGACGTCCCGGTGCACGCCGCTCACTTCGTGGAGGGCCTCCAAGGCTCGGGCCAGCTGCGCTACCAGCCGTAGCACCTCGCGCTGGGTGGGACTCCGCCGGTCAGCCCACTCGTACAGGGGCTCGCCCTCCACCCATTCCATCACCACGTACGGAAAGGAAATCCCGTCCGCGAACTTCCACCACCCGCTGTCATGCAGCCGAGGCACGTGGGCGTGGTGAAGGCGCGAGAGCAGCTCCCGCTCCCGCTCGAAGCGCGGGTTCATCGGGTGGCGGGCCAGCTTGAGCGCAAAGTCCCCCGCCTCAGGATGGCCTACCCGCTGGACGCGGTAGACGACACCGTAGCTGCCCTGGCCACGGCGGCTCACCACCTGCCACGCGCCCACCTGTGTGCCGGAAGGAAGATCGGCAGGATCCTTGGGAGGAGCAGTCTCCACGACCGCCATCCTACGTGATGGGTGCGAAAGAGGTGCGCCCCCTGGGAGGTTGCCGGCACCTCGGCTCATGTAAGCCCTTCACCTTCATGGCCTACCCTGAACCGCTACGGAAGTCTCGTTGACGATACTTCTACGCGGGGCGCGGCGAGGAGGCTACCGCGTCTCACGGAGGAACTGCTGGCGGTACTTGTCGTTCTTGTCCCGCTCTTCCTCGTCCCAGGCCTTCGTCAGCTCCTTGATCTTGTTCTGGCTGAAGAGCTTTCGCAGCTCCTGGTACTTCGCCTCGTAGCCGTCCTCGTCACTGTAGAGGAAGCGGGGCTCGCCCAGGGCGCCCTGGATCTGGTTCTTGCTCATCTTGAAGAAGCGGTTGAAGACCGGCTTGCCGCGAACGGTCGTCCCGTTCTTCTCCTGGTAGAGGGCGGCGCTCGTGTAGGACGAGAAATCCGCCTGATAGTACTGGTGGAAGTCGAGGAAGAACGCCTTGAGGCGCGGCCGGCCGATCCCCAGCCGGCGAGCGATCCCAGCGATGATCCGGAAGGTGGCCACGGGGTTGGGCTTCTGCGCCTTGAAGTAGTCACCAAACGGATCCGAGTCCACGAGCGCCACCGCCATGGCGAGCTCCTCCTGGCTGGCGAAGATGGCGCCGAACTTCTTCAGCTCGTTGACGGTGAGGACGTGCTCTCCCTCTTTCCCGTATTGCAGCTTCGAGTTCACCTTCTCCATGTCGTGGAAGAGGATCGCCTTGATGATCAGCGCGGCCGGGACGACGCGCGTGTCTTCGCGATACTGCCCCGACAGCTCGAGGAACTGCCCCAGCACCATCTGGGCGTGGGCATAGAAGCTGTAGTTCTCACTCTTCGCGGAGATCTTCTCGTAATAGCTCTCGAGATCCGGGCGGGTCTTGATCACCAGATCGACGTACTGCTTCGGCGTCGACTTGAACTTTACGAACCCATCGAGGCACTTACCGAGGATCTCCAGCCGCTTGCGCTCGACGGGCGCCGACTCCTTCACCTTGGCGAAGTTCTCGCTGCGGCCGCCCTTGGCGGTGACGTTCTCGTCCTTCTGGATGCGGTCGTAGTCCTCCGCCATCACGTGGGCGATCATGTTCTGGGACGCCCATGGAGAGACCACCTCCTCCATGAACTTCTTGATCGCCTGCGGCTGGTTCTTGTCGATGTTGTGCTCGTCGAGGAACTTGTCGAGCAGCTCCTTGCGGCGGAAATAAGGAATCTTTCCGCCCTTCCCGTCGAGGAACGGGTTGCGCGTGCGCTGGAGCGGCTGCTGGAGCGAGTTGAGCCACGTGCCGTACAGCATGCCGAGGTTGTCCGCCGAGCTGGCGAACTTGTCGCGCTTGGCGAAGCCCGTGCCCTGGGTGAACTGCGAGGTGCTGAGCGTGCGCAGCGGGATGCCCAGGCGCTCGCGCAGCGCGTCGATGTGGCGCACCTCGCCGGCCGTCCGCGGGTCCACCTCCTCGGGGCGGTAGGCGTAGGTGATCAGCGAGCCCGGCAGCGCCTCCTCGCGGAGCGTGTCCAGGTCGGCGCCGCGGAAGCCGTATTGATTGGGCTCGTAATGGCGGTCGACGTTGAAGCTGCGCTCGGCGTAGATGGGTTTGGCGTTCTCGCTCTCGGGCACGGCGTGGGAGACGATCTCGTTGAAGCGCTCGAGGGGAAAGAGATAGGTCCGGATGAGCGGGTTGGTGATGGTGCGGTGGAAGTTCGCCTTCGCGGTCGCTTCCTTGACCACCTCCTCGGCCTCGCGCAGCTTCTTGCGCTCCTCGTCAAGCTTGGTGCTGTTGAGCTGAATGCGTTTGCTCTGCTTCAGCGTCGGGTTCTTCAGCTTGCTGAAGGCCTCGACGTCCTTCTCGAGAAACGAGACCTGCCGCAGCGCCCGCTCGAGCTTGGGGTTCTCCAGCGCGAGGCGATCCTCCTGCTCCTTCGTGAGCCCCGCATGCTCGACGACGTACTTCTCCGCCCACTTGATCGCGCGCAGCGGGCGGCCGCCTCCCACCCACAGCATGCGATTATCCCCGGAGGAGATGATGATGCGCCCGGTGTCGGGGTCCTGCTGCACGTCCTTGAACTTGCTGACCGCCTTCCCATCCTGCTTGCCGGTGCCCTTGAAGTCAGCCGCCGTGGGCACGGAGAGATAGAGGCGGATGTAATGGACGCCGCGGATCTCCTCGGTCTCGAAGTCCGAGCGGTGGATGGCCTCACCGCCCTCGGTGTTGCGGCTCGGACCGAGATACGAGACGCCGGGGATCGCGATCTGCGGCGTGGTCACGGTCAGGGTGCGGGCGCGCAGCTCGGCCACGTTGACGCGGGTCACGCGCGGGGCGCGCCAGGCCGGATCGGTGATGCGGATCATGCAGACCGGGCCGGTCACGTAATTGACCACCGCCTCCCAGTCGCTGGACCCGTCGTTGTAATAGACACTCTGACCCGGCTTCATGGGCGCGCTCCCGGCTCCACTGCCGCACGGCAGTAGAGCGAGGATAAGCGACGGCGCAGCGCGGGGGGAGGCACCGGGGAGGCGGGCGCATCCATCCCACCCCGGATGACCTCATGGGTCATCTACGGACGAGGCCCACCGCGGCTCAGGTCTTGTTCGCTACCGGCACGCCCGCCTTCACCACCACCTCGTCGATGATGCCGTACTGCCGGGCATCCTCGGCGCTCATGAAGTAGTCGCGCTCGGTGTCCTTCTCGATGCGCTCGATGTTGTGGCCCGTGTGCTTGACGATGAGCCCATTGAGGTAGGCCTTCAGACGGAGGATCTCCTTCGCCTGGATGTCGATGTCCGTCGCCTGGCCCTGCGCCCCGCCCAGCGGCTGGTGGATCATGATGCGCGCGTTCGGCAGCGAGTAGCGCTTGCCCTTCGAGCCGGCCAGCAGCAGCAGCGCTCCCATCGACGCCGCCTGCCCCACGCAGATGGTGGACACCGGGCACTTGACGTACTGCATCGTGTCATAGATGGCCAGGCCCGCCGTCACCGAGCCGCCAGGGGAGTTGATGTAGATGTTGATGCCTTTGTCCGGGTCCTCGGACTCCAGGAAGAGCATCTGCGCCACGATGACGTTGGCCACCTCATCATTGATGGGCGTGCCCAGCATGATGATCCGGTCCTTCAGGAGCCGGCTGTAGAGGTCATACGCCCGCTCGCCGCGGTGCGTGGTCTCGATGACAAAGGGGATGTTCATGGCCCCCCTACCCTAATCCCCCTCCGCCCCGTTCGCTCGCCCGTTCTTCGCGGAGCGTACGCTGCGTTACGGTTCAGCCCCTGTCTCCCGGTGACAGGCGGGCAGGCGAGGCCCCTCTCAGGTGGCCGTGTCCAGCGAGAGCGGCAAGTCCCTCAGCCGCTTTCCCGTGGCCGCGAAGACGGCGTTGGCCACCGCGGGCGCAACCACCGGCACCCCGGGCTCGCCGATGCCCGTGGGAGGTGCCTCGTTGTGGCGGATGTAGGCCTCGATCTTCGGGCTCTCGTGCATGCGCAGCAGCTCGTAGTCGTGGAAGTTGCGCTGCTGCACCCGCCCGTTCTCCAGCGTAATCCGCTGCTTGAGCACCGCGGACAGGCCGAACACCGCCGAGCCCTCGAGCTGCGCCTCCACGAGGTTCGGGTTGATCACCCGCCCGCAGTCCGCCGCCATCACCATGCGGTGCACGCGAATGTCCGAGCCCTCCACCGACACCTCGGCCACCGCCGCCGCGTAGCTGCCAAAGCTCTTGTGCACGGCCACCCCTTGGAAGTGGCCCTTGGGCAGCGGCTTGCCCCAGCCCGCCTTCTCGGCGGCGAGCTCCAGCACCCAGCGGTGCCGGTGCTCGTACTTGAGCAGCTCGCGGCGGAAGGCCACCGGGTCCTGTCCCGCCGCGTGCGCGGCCTCGTCCACGAAGCTCTCGGTGGCGAACGCCGTGTGCGAGTGCCCCACGCTGCGCCAGAACGCCACCGGCACGCCCGGCTGGTGGCGGATGAAGTCCACCGCCACGTGCGGGATGCCATACGGCAAGGTGTCGATGCCCTCGAATGAGGACTGATCGTTGGCCGAGAACATCGGCACGGCCAACCCCGCCGTCATCCCCTTCATGAAGCCCGGGGCCCCGGCGAACATGCTGTAGATGAAGCCCTCTCCCACGTCGGCGAGGATGGACTGCGTCACCACCGCGTGCTTCCACGCCACCAGCCGGCCCTGCGCATCGAGCGCCCCTTGCACCCAGTGCGTCGCCGCGGGCCGGTATGGCGAGTGCCGCATGTCGTCCTCGCGGCTCCAGACGACCTTCACCGGCTTGCCCACCGCCTTGGAGATCTGCACGGCCTCCAGCGTGGAGTCCGGAGAGATCCGCCGGCCAAAGCCTCCGCCAATCCACGTCTGGTGGATGATGACGTCGTCGCCGCTATAGCCGAGCAGCTTCTTCACCTCCTCGTGCAGGATGCCCGGGCTCTGCGTGGGCGCCCACACCTCGCACTTCGAGTCCGTGACATGCGCGGTGGCGTTCTGGGGCTCCATCGTCGCGTGGGCCAGGAAGGGAGCGGTGTACTCGGCCTCCAGCACGCGAGCAGCTCCCCCGAGCGCGGAGTCCGCGTCTCCCGTCGAGCGCACGCGCTTGCCCCCGCCCTCGCGAGCCAGCTTGCGGTGTGTCTCCAGCAGCGCCGCCGTGGAGAAGCCGGCCAGCGGCCCCTCGTCCCACTCCACCTTCACCTGCGCCGCCGCCTGCCGCGCGTGCCAGTACGTCTTCGCCACCACCGCCACGCCCGAGGAGATCTGCACCACCTGATCCACTCCGGACATGGCCTTCGCGGCGGCCGCGTCGAACGACTTCACCTGGCCGCCGGGCACCGGGCACCGCACCACCACCGCCACGCGCATGTCCGGCACCTGCACATCCATGCCGAACACCGCCGAGCCATCCACCTTCGTGGCCGCATCAATGCGCGGCACCGGCTTGCCGATGACCCGGAAGTCTCGCGTCCGGAGCTTCACCTCGGGCACCGACAGGCGCGCGGCCGCCTCGGCGAACTGCCCGAACCGCGCGGAGCGCTTCGTCGGCGGGTGGTGAATGGCGCCGTCCTCCGCCACGCACTCCGGCTTCTGCACGCCCCAGCTTTGAGCCGCCGCCTCCAGCAGCATCTCCCGGGCCGTCGCCCCGGCCGTGCGGTAGGGCTCCCAGCTGGTGGGCGTGGACATGCTCCCGCCGGTGATCTGGAAGCCGAGCAGCGGGTTGTCATAGCGCCGGTCGGACGGAGCGAACTCCACCACCAGCTTCGTGGGATCGATGCCCAGCTCCTCGGCGATGAGCTGCGCGTGCAAGGTCGCCGTGCCCTGGCCCATCTCCACGCGGCTCAGGATGAACGTCACCACATCATCGGAGGTGATGCGCAGGAAGGCGTTGGGGGTGAAGGCCTCGGGAGCGGTGGCCGCCTGCGCCGAGGGCAGTGACACCTCGACGAGCAGCCCGCCTCCCACGGCCAGCCCCGCCTTGAGCAACCCACGCCGGGAGAGCGTCGTCATCACGGCTCCTCTTTCGCCTGTGCGGTGCCGATGGCCGCCTTGAGATCCACATGCTCCTGCTTCGCCATCTCGGAGGCGCGGTGGATCGCGGCGCGGATGCGCGGGTAGGTGCCACAGCGGCAGAGGTTGCCCGCCATCACCGCGTCGATGTCCTCATCCGTGGGCTCCGGCTGGGCCGCCAACAGCGCCGAGGCGGACATGATCTGCCCGGACTGGCAATAGCCACACTGCGGCACGGACAGCTCCGCCCACGCCCGCTGGCAGGGGTGCCTTGCGCCCTTCTGGGCCAGCCCCTCGATGGTGGTGATGCGCTGGCCGGCGAGCGTGCCCACGGGCATGACGCAGGCGCGCGTGGCGGTGCCATCCACATGCACCGTGCACGCTCCGCACAGCGCCGCTCCGCAGCCGAACTTCGTCCCGGTCATCCCGAGCACGTCGCGCAGCACCCACAGCAGCGGCATGTCCTCTGGGACGTCGAGCTCCCGCTCGACACCGTTGATCACGAGCTTCACCATGGCTTCATTTCCTCGGAGCTACTTGGACGCGGGAGGGGGAGTGGTTGTAGTCGGAGCCGTCGCCGGCGGGCTCTGCGGACAAGGCGCGCCCGCGGCGAGCCAGGCATCCACGCGCTGGATGAACTCGTCGTGCGTCAGCGGAGGCACGGTGCGCCCCTCGCCCGGCGAGAAGCCCCACTTCACGATGGAGTCCTCCGCCATGTGGGTGCGCAGCTGCGCGAGCGTGCGGTTGCCGTTGGTGGCCGGATCCTTGAGCTGCTCGCAGAGCTGCTGGGGCGTGCGCTTCTCGAAGACCATGGGCGTGCGCGCCGAGGGCATGTGCCAGTGCGGGGCCCCCGGCGGCAGGTTGGCCCCCGGCACGGCCTTGGCCGGGTGACAGGTGGTGCAGGCGTGGCCGAGCTGGTCGATCCGGCGGCTCACGTTCTGCTTGTGGAAGATCTGCGTGTCCTTCTGGAGAGGACGGTCGCCCGCAGGGTGGCAGTTCATGCAGCGCGGGTGCATCAACACCCGGGCCACATCGTCGAACGGGTGGCCTGCGCTCCCGGCCGTCGTCGTTGGGGGGGTTGGAGCCTGGGTCACCGCGAGGAGCACCAGCATTGATAGCAGCGGCATTACCCGGGTTATAGCAGCCCCCTGGGTTCAGGAGCTATGGAGGGTTCCCCAGGGATGGAGTATGAAGGCCGCATGTCACGCGCAGTCATGACCGCGGCCCTGGGCCTCTTCCTCTGCACGGGGTGCGGTGGTCCCAAGAGCACTCCCGACGGGACGGTGAAGTCCTTCTACTCGGCCATCGAGTCCGAGGATTGGAAGGAGCTCCCCGAGATGATCGATCCGGACAGCATCCAGAAGTCGGGAGGCCCCGGGCGCGTCTCGGCCTTCTACTACAGCATCTTCCAGGACGTCCGGAACATCGACCTCTCCATCGAGGAGTCGCTCGTCCAGCGTCCCAACGAAGAGGCGGCGGTGAAGTTCAAGTGCACCGCCACCTTCCGCGCGCTCGGGCAGATGCCGCACGACAAGGACTGCTCGGACATCCTCGCTCTGAGGTGGCATGACGGGAAGTGGTACATCGTGGTGCCTGGCACGGGCGGACTGCGGCCCAAGCTGTAAGGGCGCGGGCCCGTCCGCGGCGGGCAGGCCAGGACACACCGCCCCGCGCTACAGGTTGCCGATCATCTTCTCGGGGCGCACCCACTGGTCGAACTGCTCGGCCGTCAGCAGCCCCAGTTCCACCGCGGCCTCCTTGAGCGTCTTGCCCTCCTTGTGGGCCTTCTTCGCGATCTTCGCCGCGTTGTCGTAGCCGATGTGCGGATTGAGCGCGGTCACCAGCATCAGCGAGCGCTCCAGGTTCTCCTTCAGCCGCGCCCGGTTCGGCTCGATGCCCACCGCGCAGTGCAGCCGGAAGCTGCGCATCCCATCCGCCAGCAGCCGGCAGCTCTGCAGGAAGTTGTGGATGATCAGCGGCTTGAACACGTTCAGCTCGAAGTTCCCCGAGGCCCCGCCCAGCCCAATGGCCACGTCGTTGCCCATCACCTGCGCGCACAGCATCGTCATCGCCTCGGACTGGGTGGGGTTCACCTTGCCCGGCATGATGGAGCTGCCCGGCTCGTTCTCCGGGAGGGTGAGCTCCCCAATCCCCGAGCGCGGCCCCGAGGCCAGCCACCGCACGTCATTGGCGATCTTGAAGAGTGACGCCGCCAGCCCCTTGAGCGCCCCGTGCGCGTGCACCAGCGCGTCGTTGGCCGCCAGCGCCTCGAACTTGTTCGGCGCCGTCACGAACGGCAGGCCCGTCAGCCGGGCGATCTCCTGCGCCACGCGCTCGGCGTAGCCCCGGGGCGCGTTGAGCCCCGTGCCCACCGCCGTGCCGCCCAGCGCCAGCTCGTGCAGGTGCGGCAGCGCCTGCTCGAGGTGGCTGCGCGCATGGTCCAGCTGCGCCACATACCCGCTGAACTCCTGGCCCAGCGTCAGCGGCGTGGCGTCCTGCAGGTGCGTGCGGCCCACCTTCACGATGTCCTGGAAGGACTGCGACTTCTTCGCCAGCACCTCTCGAAGCTCCTTCAGCTCGGGGAGCACGTGGCCCACCACCGCCTGTGCGGCCGCCACGCTCATGGCCGTGGGGAACACGTCGTTGGAGCTCTGCCCCTTGTTCACGTCGTCGTTCGGGTGCACCCGGCGGCCCTCGCCGCGCTCGCCGCCCAGCAGCTCCGAGGCGCGGTTGGCCAGCACCTCGTTGCAGTTCATGTTCGTCTGCGTGCCGCTGCCCGTCTGCCACACCAGCAGCGGGAACTCCTCGTCGTGCTGGCCCGCGAGCACCTCGTCCGCCGCCCTCACGATGGCCTCGCCCTTCTGCTTGTCGAGCGAGCCGTTCTCCATGTTCACCCGCGCCGCCGCCTTCTTCACCAGCACCAGCGCGCGGATGAGCGCCGGGGGCATCCGCTCGGTGGAGATGGCGAAGTTCTGGCGGCTGCGCTGCGTCTGCGCGCCCCAGAGGTGCTCGGCCGGCACTTCGATGGGGCCGAAGGTGTCCTTCTCGATACGAACGTTCTTCGTGCTCACAGGTCAGCCTCCTGGGAGCGTCGCGTACCATGGAACCTCGCTCCCCAGCCCTGTGTACCCGCCTGGCCTGAGCGGCAGCGTCCAACCGTGAACCGTGCTACCGCTCCCAGAGGGGGGCCAGCTCCAGCTGAATCGCCTCGAAGGGCTCGGCGCGCACCCGCCTGGCGCCCTCGTGCACATCCAGCAGTTCCCAGGCCCCGTCGTCCTCGAGGCGGTAGACCTCCAGCGTGTGCAGGTCCGGGTCCACCAGCCACACATGCTTCACTCCCGCTTGCGCGTAGGCCAGCATCTTCATGCCGCGATCAAGCGCCAGCGTCTCCGGCGAGAGCACCTCGCAGACCCAGTCCGGCGCGAGCGTCATCACCGTCACATCCGGCAGCTCCGGCACCCGCTCGCGGCGCCAACCCGCCAGGTCCGGGATGATGATCTCTCCGCTCAGGTGCAGCTCCGGCGCGAAGAGCAACAACCAGCTCCCCGGGCCCTTGTGCCGCCGCATGAACGGCCCTGACAGCGTCCCCAGCAGCATGGAGGCGGCCAGCGTCTGCACCATCCGGGGCCGGGGGCTGTCCACCTGCTCGCCGCCCAGGATCTCCGCCACCATGTTGGAGGCGAAGGCTCCCAGGGCGGGGTACAGCTCCTTGAAGGTCATCTCAGGGCGGGCAGGCATGTCTACAGCATGCCCCCAACCTGTAGCATTCTCAAGACCCGAGGCAACCTACCAGGTCAGACCCGGCGCTCGACCTTGGGCTCGGCCGAGCCCTCCGCCGGCCCGGTGACCCACTCCACCACCCGCTGCACCGGCGCCCTGCCGATGGCCGACGGCGGCGTGAAGGCCCACAGCAGCAGGTACACCAGCAGCGGCGCTCCACCCGCCGCCGCCAGCGCGAGCACGAACGCCACCCGCACCAGCGCCACGTCCAGGCCGAACTGGCGGCTGACCGCCAGGCACACTCCCAGCAGCGTGCGGCCCTCGCCCCCGCGGTGCATCACCGCGCCTGGCTGCACCGCCCGGCAGTGAGGGCATCGCGTCGCCTCGTCCCGCAGGTCCATCGCGCACGCCACACAGCGCTTCGGGGTGTCCATGACTCTTGTCCTTTCGTACAACCCGGCCTGCCTTGTCGATCCCGGGCCTCGTCCCTACCTACGCAGCCAGGACCCGGCCATTGCGGCGGCGCCCGCCCCCAAGAGGTTGCTTGGAAGTCTGCTGATTTACAAGTTATCTAAGATTGGTGTTGATGGGCTTACAAGCGAGCGAGCACTCTTTTCACAGCCGCTTCCCTCTGTGCCTTGGGGATGACCAATTTTCCGCCCATCAGCTCTTTTTACAACGCACCAAGTCACGAGGTTGCCATGAGAGATCCCGTGTCCTCCCCGAAGCCCCCGGACTTGAGCCCCGGGGTGGTGCTCCGTGGCCCCTGGTCTCCGGAATACGCGTCCGTGCTCACCTCGGAGGCGCTCGACTTCGTCGCCAAGCTGACTCGAACCTTCGGTGAGCGGCGGCAGGCCCTGCTGGCCAGCCGCCAGGAGCGCCAGGCCGCCTTCAACCGCGGCCTGCGTCCTCACTTCCTCCCGGAGACCCAAGCCATCCGCGACGGGGACTGGAAGGTGTCGCCGCTGCCGCGGGACTTGCTGGATCGACGCGTGGAGATCACCGGCCCGGTGGAGCGGAAGATGATCATCAACGCGCTCAACTCGGGCGCCAACGTCTTCATGGCGGACTTCGAGGACGCCAACAGCCCCACCTGGGACAACGGGGTGCGCGGGCAGCTCAACCTGATCGACGCCGTCCGAAGGACCATCACCTTCGACGCCGGGAACGGGAAGCACTACGCCCTGGTCGACAAGCCGGCGGTGCTCTTCGTCCGCCCGCGCGGCTGGCACCTGCTCGAGCGCCACCTGGAGGTGGACGGCAAGCCGGTGCCCGGCGCCTTCTTCGACTTCGGGCTCTTCTTCTTCCACAACGCGAAGGAGCAGCTCGCCCGCGGCACCGGCCCCTACTTCTATCTGCCCAAGATGGAGAGCCACCTGGAGGCCCGGCTGTGGAACGACGTGTTCCTGCTGGCCCAGAGCGAGCTGGGCATTCCGCGCGGCACCATCAAGGCCACCGTGCTAATCGAGACGCTGCCCGCGGCCTTCGAGATGCACGAGATTCTCTACGAGCTGCGCGAGCACTCGGCTGGCCTCAACTGCGGCCGCTGGGACTACATCTTCAGCTTCATCAAGAAGCTCCAGGCGGACCCCGCCGTCCTGCTGCCCGACCGCGGGCAGGTGACGATGAACAAGGCGTTCCTGGATGCCTACTCGCGGCTGCTCATCCAGACGTGCCACCGGCGCGGCGTGCACGCCATGGGCGGCATGGCGGCCTTCATCCCCATCAAGGGAGACCCGGTGGCCAACGAGGAAGCGCTGGCCCAGGTGCGCGCCGACAAGCTGCGCGAGGTGAACAACGGCCATGACGGCACGTGGGTGGCCCACCCGGCCCTGGTGCCCCTGGCGCGCAACGTGTTCGACGAGCACATGCACGGGCCCAACCAGCTCCACAACCTGCGCACGGACGTGCATGTGACCGAGGCGGACCTGCTCAAGGTGCCTCGGGGGACTCGTACCGAGGAGGGCTTGCGCCACAACATCCTCGTGGGCGTGCAGTACATGGCCGCGTGGCTGGGCGGGCTGGGCTGCGTGCCGCTCTACAACCTGATGGAGGACGCGGCCACCGCGGAGATCTCCCGCGCCCAGGTGTGGCAGTGGATCCACCACGGCGCCACGCTCGAGGACGGCCGGCACGTCACCCCGGAGCTGTTCCGCCAGGTGTTCTCCGAGGAGATCGCCGTGCTCCAGAAGGAGGGCGCGCCGGAGCGCTTCGGCGCCGAGCGCTTCGCCCAGGCCTGCTCCCTGTTCGAGCGCCTGTTGGCCACGCCCACCTTCGAGGACTTCCTCACCCTTCCAGCCTACGAGGCATTGGACCCGCAGTACTGATTTGCATTCCACCCGAGAGGAGCTTGCGATGCCTGACGTCACCACCACCACACCGGACTCTTCCCCTCATGCCAAGCTCCATGCGCGGCGCTTCGAGGGCATCACCCGCAACTACACCGAGAAGGACGTGGAGAAGCTGCGCGGCTCCATCCGCATCAGCTACACGCTGGCGGAGATGGGCGCGCGGCGCCTGTGGGAGCTGCTGAACACCGAGGAGTTCGTGGCCGCCCTGGGCGCGCTCACCGGCAACCAGGCCGTGCAGATGGTGCGCGCGGGCCTCAAGGCCATCTACCTGTCCGGCTGGCAGGTGGCGGCCGATGCCAACAGCGCCGGGCAGATGTATCCGGACCAGAGCCTCTATCCCGTGGACAGCGTGCCCACCGTGGTCCGCAAGATCAACGCCGCCCTGCGCCGGGCCGATCAGATCGAGCACGCCGAGGGCAAGAGCGAGCGCTACTGGTTCGCGCCCATCATCGCCGACGCCGAGGCGGGCTTTGGCGGGCCGCTCAACGCTTTCGAGTTGATGAAGTCGATGATTGAAGCGGGCGCCGCGGGCGTGCACTTCGAGGATCAGCTCGCCAGCGAAAAGAAGTGCGGCCACATGGGCGGCAAGGTGCTGGTGCCCACCAACAACTTCATCCGAACGCTCACCGCGGCCCGGCTGGCGGCGGACGTCATGGGCGTGCCCACGCTGCTGGTGGCGCGCACGGACGCCGACAGCGCCAAGCTGCTGATGAGCGACTCGGACGAGTACGATCGCCGCTTCATCGACAAGAAGGCGGTGCGCTCGGCGGAGGGCTTCTACCGGCTCAAGGGCGGCGTGGAGTGCGCCATTGCCCGCGGCTTGGCCTATGCGCCGTACGCGGACCTGGTGTGGTGCGAGACGAGCACCCCGGACCTGAAGCAGGCCAAGCAGTTCGCCGAGGGCATCCACGCGAAGTTCCCGGGCAAGATGCTGGCGTACAACTGCTCGCCGTCCTTCAACTGGAAGAAGAACCTGGACGACGCGACGATTGCCAGGTTCCAGCGCGAGCTGGGCGCCATGGGCTACAAGTTCCAGTTCGTCACCCTGGCCGGCTTCCATGCGCTCAACTTCGCCATGTACGAGCTGGCGCGGACGTACAAGGACCAGGGCATGGCCGCGTACTCGGCGCTGCAGCAGAAGGAGTTCGCCGCCGAGAAGGACGGCTACACCGCCACGCGCCACCAGCGCGAGGTGGGCACCGGCTACTTCGACCAGGTGGCTGAAGTCATCTCCGGCGGCTGCTCCAGCACGCTGGCCCTGACCGAGTCCACCGAGGCTCACCAGTTCTAGGTGAGTGAAGTTCCGTGGGCGTGGGGGCTTCTCGGGCCCCCGCGCTCACTCCCAGCGCACGTCGAAGTCCGTGTCCTCGGGGCCCTTGCGCTCGAAGGTCATGCTCACCTTCTTGATGCCCATGATCTCGAAGGAGGCCTCAGCCAGCCCCTGGTAGAACTCGGGCGCCACGGGGACGCCTTTGAAGTGCAGCCGCCAGTGGTTGGGGCCTATCTGCTCGGCGGTGCGCTCGCCGAAGTTGCTGTTGCGCCCGATGAAGTCTCCCATCTTGCGTATCAGCCGATCCGGGCCCATCAGGTTCAGCGCCTTGAGCTGGATCTGCCCCAGCAGCGTCTGCCGGTAGCCGTTCAACATGCGTATCCCCACGCACCGGGTGCCCTCGGGCAGCGGCAGGCTCCCGTAGTAGCGGCGCGCCAGCCACTGGATCAACGCGATGTACCGGTCCACCGGCACCTCGGGAGGAAGTCCGCCGATGCCGCCCAGCAGCTCGATGACCTCCAGCATCTCCACGGAGCCGGCCTTCACGCCGAAGCCCCGCAGCAGACCCTCGACGGCGCTGTGCTTGAAGCTCCGTGCGTCCTTGTTCGCCGTCTGCTGAGGTGGCCGTGGTTCCATCTTCCGCCCAGGGTGAGACAACCCCGGGACTATAGCCAGCCTCGGGGGGCTTATGCCTTCTTCTCGCGATCGCTCTTCTTGCTGTAGGCGTCGCGCTGGCCGCTCTGCACGTCCCCCGAGCTGTCGTAGGGCACGCCCACCTCCGTGCGCTGGCCGCCGTTCTGCTCGCTGAGGTCGGTCAGCGCGGCCTTGCCACCCTCACCCGGCAGCCGGTCTCCCTCTTCGTCCGGATCCTTCTGCTTCTCTGGATCCAAGGGCATGCCCACGCTGCGCTGCTTCCATTCCTTCGGGTCCATGCTCGCTCCTTCCGAGGGCGGGGTTCGCCTCGTGCGTCAAAGGTGCGGCTGGAACGGCCTCGGGCAGCGAGGGCTCGCGGGCCTGCTCGCTCAGTTCAGGAGCGGGGGTTTTACTCGGGGCCTCGACTCCGGCGGCCGGGCCTGCATCAGCTCCAGCCCCTGGCGCGTCAGCAGAAAGCGCACCACTCCCGAGCCGCGCTCGGTGTCGATCTCCGCCTCGAAGGCCGGGCCGGCGATGCCTCCCAGTTGGACGTCCTTGCGCAGGTTGTGCACCCGGCCCGAGATGAGGTCCCCCGCCACCTGTCCGACCGAGTCACCCCGCTCGTAGAGCTCATACGCCTTCTGGTGCAGCGTCATCGCCAGCGAGGGCGTGAGCGGCTGCGTGCTGAACAGGACCGAGATGAGCGTCCAGTAGGGAGGATCCTGGGAGTCGTCGGACATCGCTCCCCATCCTAATCAAGCCTGTCCCCGCGCGCGTGGCTGTCTTCGCTGGACGATCTGCTCCGCGAGCGTGGCCTGCTGCTTCCAATGCCCGTAGAGACGCCCCTGGGAGGCCAGCCGATCCAGCCGGAGCTGCGTCTGCTCGTCCACCCGGCCCGCGGGCGCATCCCGGTAGGGTGTCCCTGGCAGCGGCATGAAGGTGTGTCCGTGGACTCGCGCGCCCAGCCCCGAGAGCTGCTCCATGAGTTGGAGCGTCGCGTCGATGTCCTCTCGCGCCTCGCCCGGCAGCCCGAGGATGAAGTCCACGTTGGGCAGGAAGCCCGCCTCCAGCGAGAGCCGCACCGCGCGGACCACCGCCTCCGTGTCGTGCCCCCGGTGGCTGTCGCGCAGGATCCGCTCGGAGCCCGACTGCCCGCCGATGATCAGGTTGTCGTTGTCCACGTACCGCTCGAGCAAGGCCAGCGACTCGGGCGTCACGTGCTCCGGCCGCACCTCTGACGGGAACGTGCCGAAGAAGATCCGCCCGTCCGGGCCCATCGCCTCGCGCAGCGCCGCCAGCAGCTCCTCCACCGCCGCCAGATTCACCGACTCGTCCGGCGAGCCGTAGGACATGGAGGTGGGCGTGATGAAGCGGATGTCCTTGCGCCCCGACTGCCGTAGCACCCGGGCCCACTCGGCCACGTTGCGCACGCTCCTGTGCCGGAACCGCGCCTTGTTCAGGAATGGCGTCTGGCAGAACCGGCACGCGTAGATGCAGCCCCGGGTGATCTCGATGGCGCCGAACTTCCCGTGCTCCGCGGCGAACGGCGGGAACGCGTCCAGGTCCACCACGCCCTCGCCCCGCCCGTTGTGCACCACCTTCCCCTGCTCCAGCCGCGCCATCCCCCGGGTGGCCTTGGGGTCCTCGCCGCGCTTCAGCCGGTGGAGCAGCTCCCGGAGCAGGTGCTCGCCCTCGCCCACCGCGACCAGCTCAAAGCCCGCGCGCAGCGTCTGCTCCGTCTCCGCCGTGGCGTGCACCCCGCCCGCGATGCAGAGCACCCGCCGGCCCTCCAGCCGCTCGCGCACCCAGGACAGCTCCTCCACCGCGGCGCCGAAGCTCGCCGAGTAGAACGACCACGCCGCCACCACCGTGTAGCCCTCGTCCGCGCACTGGCGCACGGTGGCCAGCAGCGTCTCGCGATCCCGAGGGAAGTGCAGCGCGACCTCCGCCAGCGCAGGGTCCGACTCGACGGCGCCGGCCAGCACCGTGAAGGCGTACTTGCCCGGGTACTGGTAGCTCAGGACGAGCGCGACCTTCCCGTTGGAATCCATGGAACCCTCAACCAAGCTCTTGAAACCATTGAAGAAAATGAAGGCGCAACTCCAGCGCAATCCTGACCGATAATGGAAGGTGGAGGAACCATGCAAATCAACAACCTGGGCGGCGCGCGGATGCCCGTCACCACTTCTGCGAACAGCACGTCCCAGACGGCTCGGGCCAGCTTCGGCACGCTCGTGCAGAGCGGCGCGGGCGCTCCCATGGCGGGCCGAGTGGCCATCCCGGGCTCCAGCATCGTCTCCAAGGCGATCTCGGTGAACTCCGGCGCCGCCCCGGGCTCCACCTTCGGCGCGCCCTACCTCCAGGCTCAGACGGCCGGAGCCGCCACCACCGGCACCCAGATGAGCAAGGCCGACCAGAACAAGGCGCTGGTGGATCTCATGAAGATGTCGCTGATGTCGTTCGCGAGCGGCACCTTCTCCATGGGCCAGAGCCGCCCCGGAATCGAAGCGCTGGAGGACTGAGCCGCTTCGCCCGAGGCGCTCGCGGCTCGTCACTCTCCGGCGAGCCGCTGGAGCGCCTCCCAGCAGGCGCGCACGTGCCGCTCCTCCGTGCTCGCCGCGCCGATGGCCAGGCGCAGCACGAACCTCGCGGGCGCGCCCCCCACTCCGGGCAGCACCGTGTGTGAGAGGAACGCGCTCCCGGTGGCGTTCAACCGCTCCAGCAACGCGCGGTTGCGCGAGTCCGTGGCCTCGGGCGGCTCTCCCGGGCGCGGCGCGAGGCGGAAGCACACCAGGCTCAGCGAGCGCGGCACGGCCAGCTCGAAGCGCGCGTCCGCTCGCACCCAGGCCTCGAACAGGCCCGCCAGGCGCACGTGCTCGCGGATATAGGCCCGCAGGCCCTGCGCGCCGTAGTGGCGCATGACGAACCACAGCTTCAGCGCTCGGAAGCGGCGGCCGAGCTCCACCTGCCAGTCCCGGTAGTCGATCACCGCGCCGCTCGCGCTGGCCGCGTTGCGCAGGTACTCCGGCGTCACGCTGAGCGCATCCACCAGCGCGTTTCTGTCCCGCGTGAAGAAGGCGTCGCAGTCGAAGTTGGTCAGCAGCCACTTGTGCGGATCGAACGCGAGCGAGTCCACCTTCTCCACGCCCTTGGCCAGCCCCTGGTGCTCCGGGCAGAGCAGCGCCGCGCCCGCCCACGCCGCGTCCACGTGCAGCCAGCCTCCCATGGCCGTCAGCCCCGTGCGCTCCATCACCTCGCTGATCCGTTCCAGGGGGTCCATCGCTCCCGAGGAGGTGGTGCCAATCGTGGCGCAGACGAAGAAGGGCTGGCGGCCCGCGGCCAGATCCTCTCGGATGGCGCGCTCCAGCACCTCCGGACGCAGGGCATAGCCCGGGTCCGTCTCCAGCAGGCGCACGTGCGCGGTGTCGCTCGCGTCCTTCGCCACCCCGGACAGCATGGCCGCCTTGAGGACGGAGGAGTGCGCCTGCGTGGAGGAGTACGCGACGAGCGGCGCGTTCCCGGGGACCTTGCGCCGCACCCGCGCCCGGGCCGCCACCATGGCCACCAGGGTGGCTTCGCTCGCCGTGCCCTGGATGACGCCGCCGCCCGTGCCGGAGGTGGAGCGGAAGGACTCCGGCAGCCCCGTGAGCTCCGCCAGCCAGTCCAGCACCCGCGTCTCCAGCTCCGTGCACGAGGGGCCCGTGGACCAGAGCATCCCCTGCACGCCCAGCCCCGCGGACAGCAGATCTCCAAGTACCGAAGGGCCCGACGCGTTGGCGGGGAAGTACGCGAAGAAGGAGGGCGACTGCCAGTGGGTGACTCCTGGGAGGATCACCGAATCCAGATCCCGGAAGACGGCGTCCCAGCCCTCGGCCCCGCCGAGCCCCTGCTCCGGCGGGTGCACTGGCAGCTTGGCCAGCACCTCGCCCGGTTTGACCTGCGAGCGCACCGGGAAGGACTCCACCCGCTGCCAGTAGTCCGCGATCCAGTCCACCATCTGGTGGCCCAATCGCCGGAAATCCTCGGACTTCAGGTGGGGCACTGCCTCTTCGCGTTCGTTGCTCATGGCCGGGCCGCGAACCCTAGTGGCGGGCCTCGGGAGTGTCGAGAGCACCTTGAGAGGGCTCTCGCCTCCTCTGGGTCCGAACCTTCAGCGCTGACGGCGCAGGCGCAGCACTCCGAACAGCCCCAGCAGGGCCACGGCCGCCAGCGGACCGCCTCCCGTGGAGCAGCCGTACTGCGTGGCCTTCACCGCGGAGCCCGTGTCCGACGGGCTGCCGGCACCGGGATCCACCGTCCCCGGGCTGCCACCGGGCGGAGTCGTCTCGCTGCCCGGAGCCGAATCCCCGGGAGCGGACGTGCCCGCGTCGGGAGTGCCCGCGTCGGGAGTGCCCGCGTCCGGCGCCGGGGGAGGCGGAGGCGGAGGCGGGGGCAGCACGTCCTCCAGCCGCGTCGCCATGGTGAACCCGTCGTGGTAGACGACGCCCGTCTGCGTGACGGTGTCGCTGCGGTACAGCCCCAGCTTCAGGTAGATGCCCATGCCCGCGTACGTCGTCGCCACGTTGCGCTGGGGCAGCACCTTCTCGCCGTTGTGCCACAGCTCGATGAAACCCACCTTCGGGTCCGGCGACCACTTCACGTGGAAGATGAACTCGTGCCACACCCCGCGCGTCAGCGGCATGCTCCACGGGGTGAGGGTGTCCGACATCGTCAGCCGGAGCTCCTCCCCGTACACGTAGAACTGCACCGGCGGCGAGCCGCTCGAGCCATCGTGGTGCCACTGCGTGAAGATCTGCCAGGTGCGCACGCTGGGAAAGTCCGGCGCGAACATCACCTTCCAGCGGTAGTAGTACTCCGAGCCCACCGCCTCGTGGCCCTGGTACACCAGCTCGTTGCGGTTGCCGCTGGAGTTGATGGGGTCATCCCCCTGCTTCACCGTGGCCTTGAGCGCGTAGCGCCCCTCCGCCACGGGCGAGCTCACCACCTGCAGCCGATCCGCGCTCACCATCTGGGCTCCGCTGTATTGCGAGCGGTCGCCCGTCTCGAAGTCCCCTCTCCAGACGACGCCAGCCACGGCCGGGCTGGAAATCAGGAACGTCACAAGCCACAGCGGGAAGGTTCTCAAACCAGGGGCCCCTGATGAAGGTTGGCTACCAAACGATCCGTGCTGGGGTTGAAAACCATGTTTCATTCCTGCGAGCAACTCTTCCCAGCGCCTCGCTCCCAGAGCGTGCGGGCAGGCAGGGGCCTGGTTTCATGAAACATGTTTCACTCGTGAGCGGGTGGGGCTCGGACGCTCTGTCGGAGGTGGAGGTGGGAGGGGCCCCGTCCTTGACGCAGAGCGGCAAGTTCGGCCCGCAGACAAGGGGCTGACGGGGAGCAGGCGTGGTGTATGGTCCCCACCCCTCCGAGGCGCCCTCCCCCTGGGCGTCCCAGGTGTCCCATGCTCGTCCTGCGCGACGTCCAGAAGAGCGACCTGCCAGGCCTCAAACGGCTCGCCGCCGTGCTCAACACCGTCAACCTCCCCAACAACGAGGAGACGCTGTCGAACATCATCGACAAGTCGGTGAAGAGCTTCGCCGGCAAGGTGAAGAACCCGCTGGATCGCGAGTACCTCTTCATCCTCGAGGACCCGCGCAACTCCACGCTCATCGGCACGTCGATGATCATCGCCCAGCACGGCACGTACGAGGCGCCCCACATCTACTACGAGGTCAGCGAGCGCGAGCACTACTCGGCCTCGCTGGAGCGGCACCTGCGGCACAAGGTGCTCTCCATCGCCTACAACTACGAGGGCCCCACGGAGATTGGGGGCCTGGTGGTGGATCCGCCCTACCGCGCCACGCCGGACAAGCCGGGCAAGCAGCTGTCGTACGTGCGCTTCCTGTTCATCGCCATGCACCGGCGGCTGTTCCGGCCCCGGGTGCTGGCGGAGCTGCTGCCGCCGCTGCTGCCGGATGGGCGCAGCCTGCTGTGGGAGGCGTGCGGCCGGAAGTTCACGGGCCTGAGCTACCAGGAGGCGGACCGGCTCAGCCGGCAGAACAAGGAGTTCATCAAGGAGCTGTTCCCCTCGTCGGACATCTACGCCTCGCTGTTCCCCACGCGGGTGCAGAAGGTGCTGGGCGAGGTGGGGCCGCAGACGCGCGGCGTGCAGCGCATGCTGGAGCGCATTGGCTTCAAGTACGTGGAGCGGATTGATCCGTTTGACGGCGGGCCGCACTTCGAGGCCAACGTGGCGGACGTGAGCCTGGTGCGGCGCTACCGCACGGTGAAGCTGGCCGAGGAGGACTTCGAGCAGGAGGGCGAGGATCTCCTCGTCTCCTGTGAGCGCGAGTCGGGCCGCAACCGCTTCCGCGCCGTGCGCACGGAGGGCCGGGTGGAGGATCAGCTCGTCTACCTGCCGGGCCCCGCCAAGGAGCTGCTGGGCGTCTCGGGGGGAGCGAGGCTGTCGCTCATTCCGTTCGAGTAGGAGGCGGTCCGCTTCGTTGACCCGTATTTTCCGCCGGGGCATCCTCCCTCGCACCGCACATGAAAAAGCTCCTCCTTGGCATCGTGGCGACCGTCGTCCTAATGGCCGGTGGCGCAGCCGCCTTCCTGGCGCTGAAGACCCCCGCCCAGCGTCCCGCGCCCGACCTCAAGGTGGAGGCCACCCCCGAGCGGCTCGAGCGCGGACGCTATCTGGTGGAGCATGTGTCGGCGTGTCTGCACTGCCACTCGCCGGGCGACGAGTCCCGCTGGGGCCTGCCTCACAAGCCCGAGCTCCGAGGCGCGGGCGGCCTCTGCTTGACCGAGGCGATGGGCTTCGCCGGCACCCTGTGCGCCACGAACATCACCCAGCACCCGCAAGACGGCATTGGCCAGTGGACGGACGGAGAGCTCCTCCGCGCCATCCGCGAGGGGGTCGACAAGAACGGCCAGGCGCTCTTCCCCCTCATGCCCTACGACAACTTCCGCCACCTGTCCGATGACGATGCCCTGGCCGTGGTGGCCTATCTGCGCACGCTGCCCCCGGTGCCTGGCCAGAGGCCCGCTCGCCAGCTGAAGTTCCCCTTGCCCATCGTCGTGAAGTTCATACCCCAACCGCTCACCAGCCCCGTTTCGGCGCCCAACAAGAGCGACTCGGTGGCCTACGGCCGCTACCTGGTCACCGCCGCCGGCTGCGAGACCTGCCACACGCCCGTGGATGGGCGGCACCAGCCCCTGCCAGGCAAGGCCTTCTCGGGAGGCCAGCCGTTCCCGTTCGAGCAGGGCGGCGCGGTGGTCAGCCCCAACCTCACCCCGCACGCCACGGGGCTGGGCGGCCGGACGCGCGAGAACTTCATCGCGCTGTTCAAGGCCTACGCCACGCCGCAGTCCCACAACCTGGCGGTGGCTCCCAACAAGAACACCCCCATGCCCTGGCTGATGTACGCGGGGATGACGGAAGAGGACCTCGGCGCCATCTACGATTACCTGCGGACCGTGCCTCCCATCGAGAACCGGGTGGAGAAGTTCCCCGCTCAGAAGACCTGAAGGCTCAGGGACGCCGGACGATTCGGTGCGTGCCTCGCAGCAGCTCCAGCCAGCGCTCACCGGCCTCCAGTGACGAGCCCTTCGGGTCCACCAGCGCCAGCGGCAGGTGTGTATCCGGCCGCACCGGATCCAACGAGGTGGGATCCAGCTCCAGCACTCCCCCGCTCGCCAGCGCCACTCGCACCCAGGCGTGGGGACGCGCCGGGCCTCCGTCCACCACCAGCAGGCCGTGCACCATCGCCACTCGCTGCCCGAGCTTCGCTGCCTCCGCCGCGAAGCGCAGCGCGTGCGCCAGGCACCCTCCCGCCTCGCCCTCTCCTCCCGCTCGCCAGTCCGCGGCCCCAGGCCCCTTCTCCGGGAACGCCGCATGTACCCGCTTCGCCAGCGCTCTCGCCGAGGCCGCCTCCCATGGCGTCATCCCCGGCAGCCGCTCCGGCACGGGCCAGGGAGGCTCGAAGCTCAGCGCTCCCTGCTCTCCCTCCACCGGCACTCCGTCCGCGAAGAGCTCCGGCGGCGCTCGCAGCCGCTCCCCCGGCGCCGCCACGGTGAAGCGCGAGTCGCCCAGCTCCAGCACCTCCAGCCTCCCGCTCGCGTCGTACCGGGCTCGGAAGGGCGCGCCCAGCATCGTCCCCTCCACCTCGCTCCCGTGAGCGGCGGTGACACAGTGCGCGCCCTCGCGCCCCGTCAGCTCCTCCCGCCCCGTCACGCACCCGGTGGGCGGCGGCCCCCTCCACAGCCACAGCGCCTGCGGCACGCTCTGCGAGCCCTCCACCCGACCCTGTGCGTCCAGCGCCAACTTCACTTCCCGTGTCAGCGCGCCCACCTGCCCGTCTCGGGTGTGCAGGTGCAACGAGGTATACGTGAAGCGCCCCTCCGTCCGCCTCAGCGTCACCAGCCCCACCGGCACCCCTCGCCACGAGAACAGGTAACGTGCTGAGTCGTCTGTCCCCTGGGGCGCGGCGGACCCTCCCCCTGAAATTCCACTCGACGTAGCAGGTAGGACCAGGAGCAGGGTGGCCAACAAGGCCCACCCCGCACCCAGCCGTGCACGGTTTTGAGGTACGGCGCGGAAATGCGGAGTAGCTTCGCGGCTGCTCATGGGAGCCAAACGGTACCTCTTCACCTTCGGCCTTGGTGGAGGACTCGCAACCGCGCTGATTGTGGGTGGCCTTCTGCGCGCACTCACGGGAGAGCCTCGCACTTACAGCGGGTGGCTCCTGCTCTTGCTCGCCACGCCCCTGCTCTACCTGCTGGGTGGGTGGCTCACCTGGTTCGCCTGGGCCGGCCGCCGCCTGCGCATGCGCCGGCGCGTCATCACCCGCCTGGCCCAGGGAGACCTGGCCATCTCCACCCAGGATGAGTTCGAGGGGAGAGATGACGTGCACCGGCTGCTCGTCTCGCTCCGGCGCGCCATCTCCCAGGTGCAGCGCGTCACCGTGAACCTGCACCGCACCAGCACCAGCGTCTCCGAGCAGTCGCGGATGCTGCTCGAGGCCGCGCGCCGGCAGAGCCTCGCGGTGGAGCGCTCCCAGTCCGCCGTCACCAGCATGGGCCAGAGCCTCCAGGCCACCGGCCAGCGCGTGGGGCAGATGGACTCGTTCGCCGACGAGACCAAGAGCGCCCTGGCGGAGATGACCGAGCGGCTCCAGCAGGTGGGCCAGTCCCTCTCCATCCTCGACGAGTTCTCCCACAACACCAGCGAGCTGGTGCAGGCCATGAGCGAGCGGCTGGCCCACATCGCCATCGCCGGGGACGAGCTGGCCCGCTTCGCCAACGAGGCCGAGAGCTTCGTCTCCGTGGTGAGCACCGGCATCGACGCCGTGCGCCGCCGCGCCAGCGAGACGAACGAGCTGGCCATGGCCGTCACCGCCACCTCCCAGCGCGGCGAGGAGCTGGTCAACGACAGCGTCAAGGGCATGTACCGAGTCGAGGAGACGGTGCGCAAGGCGGCCGAGCTCGTCGACTCGCTCGGGGTGCGCTCCACGGAGATTGGCCGCATCGTCGACGTCATCCAGGAGATCGCCGACCAGACGAAGCTCCTGGCGCTCAACGCCTCCATCATCGCCGCGCAGGCCGGCGAGCACGGGCGCCCCTTCGGCGTGGTGGCCAATGAGATCCGCGGGCTGGCCGAGCGCACCGCGCGCTCCACGCGGGAGATCGCCTCCATGGTCACCAGCGTGCGCGAGGCGGTTGTCACCGCGGTGGCGCTGGTGAAGGAGGGCCGGGAGCAGGCCACCGTGGGCGTGCAGCTCGGGGATAGGGCCGCGGGGGCGCTGGTGGAGATCCGCACCATCACCCAGCGCACCTTCTCCGCCGTGGAGTCCACCGTCGAGGAGACCAAGCGCCTGGAGCTGCAGGGCACCTCCGTGGCCGAGGCCAGCCGCCGGGTGGCGATGCAGGTGGATGACGTGACTCGCGCCGCCATCGAGCAGGTGGGGCACGCTCGCGAGCTGGTGCGCCAGACGGGCGAGATGGCGCGCATGGCCCGCGAGGCCACGGACAAGGTGGAGGGACAGGCTCGCACCGGGCACCAGCTCTCCGAGGCCGTGGTGCGGCTCACCGCCGCCATCGACGACATCCGCAAGGCCCATGGCGTGCTCACCCGCGGCGAGCAGGCCATCGGTGAAGAGGTCTCCCGCGTGCGGGAGGATGCTCGCCGCGTCATCCGCATTGGCGACGAGCTGAGCCGCACGGTGGAGCAGCTCGGCCACGAGACGACGAACCTGGAGGCGGAGGTGTTCCGCTTCCGCCTGCCCCAGCCGCGCACCGGGGGCGAGCTGCGCGTGGGCATCCACCAGGCCGCGGCGCTGCGCTCCCGGCAGACGTTGGATCCGCTCTTCAGCGTGGAGATCCAGCTCGCCGAGGTGTGCGCGTGCGTCTTCGCCAACCTGCTGCGGCTGGAGGATGGCGTGCTGACCCCGGACCTGGCCGAGCGCTGGGAGGTGGACTCCTCGGCGCGCATCTTCCGCTTCTTCCTGCGCCGCGGCGTCACCTTCCACGATGGGGTGAAGCTCACGGCCTTCGATGTGAAGCGCCACTTCGAGCGGCTGCTGAACCCGGAGGTGCGCTCACCGGACCGGACCCTGCTGGAGGACATCGCCGGGGTGCCCGACTACGTCAGCGGCAACGCGCGTGAAGTCACGGGCATCCTCGTCATCGACGAGGGGACGCTGGAGATCCGCCTCAAGGAGCCCAAGGCCTTCTTCCTCCACCTGCTCACGTTGACGCCCACGGCGATCGCTCGCGTGGACACCCAGGGGCGCCTGCTGGGCACCGGCCCCTACCGCCTGGAGCGCTTCGAGTCGGACCGCGTCATCCTCGAGCGCAACCCCGCTTACTACCGGAGCGGGCACCCGCTGTTGGATCGGCTCGAGTTCCGGTTGGTGGACTCGCGGCAGGAGGCCATCGAGCAGTTCCAGGCCGGACAGGTGGACTTCGTCTCCTTCCTCTATGCGCAGCACGCGCAGGGCCACGGCATGGAGATGTTCCAGGTCGTCGCCAGCGCCACGCCCTCCACCGCCTTCGTGGGCCTGAACCTGCGCGAGCCGCTCTATGACGACGTGCGCGTGCGCCAGGCCATCCGCGCCGGGATGGACATTCCCCGGCTGGTGGAGCAGTTCCACCCCGGCGCGCGCATGGCGAGCACGCTCACCCCGCCCGAGCTGCTGCAGAACAGCAACCCGGCCCTGGTGTCAGGCCCGGACGTGGCGCTTGCGCAGCAGCTGCTGCGCGAGGCCGGCGTGCGCAAGGTGCCGCTCACCCTCTATTACCCAGCGGGCCGGGATACGTCCGAGGAGGACAAGGTGTTGTTCCGCCCGCTCATCGAGGCGGGGCTGCTGGAGTTGCACCACGTGGAGCTGCCTCCGCAGGACTACACGACGCGGCTGCGCGCGGGGCAGATTCCGGCGTTCCGGACGCTGTGGATCGCCGACTACCCGGACCCGGACAACTTCCTCTACCTGCTGCTGAACTCCAGCGCGCAGACCATCTATCCGCTGGGATACAAGAACCCCGAGCTGGATCAGCTCACGGCCGAAGCGCGCGTGTCCATTGATCCGGATCTGCGCCACATGCTGTACCGCCGCGCCGAGGAGCTGTTCGAGAAGGACTGCCCGCTGCTGCCCCTGTACCACGACCGCATCTTCGCCGTGGCCACGCCCATGGTTCAGGATCTGCGGCTGCACATGACTCCGCCCCAGGTCCGCTTCGAGGACATGTGGATCGTAATGGACAGCAAGCCGTAGGGGCGAGGATAGCGTAATGAGATTGCTCGTCTTGATGTTTGCGGTGGC